>CAYGVZ010000137.1:0-7792 GCA_964353475.1 uncultured Pirellulales bacterium
GCAATCACGGTTTACCTGCCGGCGAAAGACAAGGCCACGGGGTCGGCGGTTGTGATTTTTCCCGGCGGTGGCTACTGGACGGTGGCGATTGACCACGAGGGTCACGCAGTTGCTCGCTGGCTGAACGATATTGGCGTAGCCGGTTTCATCGTCAACTACCGACATCGCGGCAGGGGCTACGGCCATCCTGCGCCGATTCAGGATGCGCAGCGGGCGATTCGCCTTGTGCGAAGCAGGGCCGCGGAATTCAGGATTGAGCCGAACAAAATCGGTGTCATCGGCTTTTCGGCGGGCGGACATCTCGCCTCAACGGCGGGCACACATTTCGATGAGAAATTCTACGAGCCGGTCGATGAAATTGACAGAGTGAGCGCCCGACCTGATTTTATGATTCTGATTTACCCGGTTATTTCGCTTGCCGAACCCTTCACACACGCCGGCTCACGGGAAGCACTGTTGGGCAAGAATGCGCCGAAAGAGATGGCGGAGAAGTTCTCCAATGACAGGCACGTGACTGCGCAGACGCCGCCGACGTTTCTGGTTCACACAACTGCGGATACAGGCGTTCCCGCTGAAAACAGCGTGTATTTTTATCTTGCCTGCAGAAAGGCAGGCGTACCTGTTGAGATGCACATCTTCAAAGAAGGCGAGCATGGCTTCAGCTTGGGCAAACCCGGTATGCCTGTTTCGCTCTGGCCCTCTCTTGCCGCCGACTGGCTGGCGAATATGGGACTTTGCAGCGACCCTCACTAAGACAGGTAATCGCGTGGAAAATAGGGTTGACAGGGGATTATGCGGTTTGCTATAATGAAGCGGCAATCAGTGGGGTGATTTGCCTTGCGGCAGAGCAATGGCAGCCGAGCGAGGACAGGGTGCGGGCGGAGGCAGCTCACCCAACAGAAGGTTTCGCGAAGGGAAAAGTGATGAAAAGAGCCGTTGTTTTGACGATTTTGTGTTTTGTTGTGCTGGGATTGATGGTGTTTGTCAGTGGGTGCGGTTTTTTCAACCAGCCGGGCCAGACGACCGCTGAAGGGCACAGGGCGCATTTGCGGATGCTTGATGTCAATCGCCAGGAGATGATAGCGGACATCGACAAGGCGCTGCTGCTGGACAGGCCCAGCCGGCTTTCCGACAAAAGGATGCCGTAATCCCCGCCACGAGGCGGGTCTGCCTCGTGGCGAGGTCTCGCCGAAGGCGGACCTGTCAAGCGCACGGCGGGATGGCTGTGCCGAGCGAGTTCAAAAGGATTTGACTGGTGGAGACGCTCATAGATTACTTCTGGCGGGTGGCGCAATACGATTGGTGGGTCGTCTCTATTGAATTGTTTCTAATCGGCCTGGTTGTTTACTGGGCCGTTGATTTTCTTGAGGGCACCGGCGGGGAACGGCTGTTCAGGGGGGTTTTGTTCGTACTGATTGCCGGCGTTCTAATCCTCAGTCGCATATCCGAGATATACGGTTTCGAACGGCTCGAATACCTGTATAAAAGTTTCCTCGTTGCCGTATTGGTGATTGCGGTCGCCGCATTTCAGCCGGAAATCAGGCGGGCGCTTATCAGGATAGGTCAGCCCAGGTTTCTCACCGGAGCGGGCCAGCATTTAGCCAAGACAGTGGAGGAGATAATCTCAGCGGTCAATGACCTTGCATCGGTGAGGGTGGGCGCTATTATAGTGATTGAAAATGAGGTGGCCCTGGGTGAGTTTGTGGAGACGGGCGTGAAAGTCGATGCGGTAGTTACAGCAGAGCTGCTCAAGACGATTTTTTACCCTGGCGCACCCCTTCACGATATGGCGGTGGTGATTCGCGCTGACCGGCTCGTGGCGGCCAACGTGCAGTTGCCTCTGGCTGAGCCGGGTACGGTTGACGGGGTTGAGCTTGGTTCGCGGCATCGGGCCGCCATCGGGATAACCACCGGCTCCGACGCCACCTGCGTCGTAGTCAGCGAGGAGACAGGGATTATATCTGTTGTGCAGAACGGGCGACTGAACAGGCGCGTAAGCGAATCGGAACTGCGAGCGCATCTCAGTGCGAGTTTGGCGCACGCGAGCAGGCCGTCTGTGGCGACTGTTTTGTCGCGGCTTCGCAAAGAGAAGGTTTGAGTGCAAAAGCGGATGTCTCATTTGACAAGATTGCGGACGACCTCGGATGTCGAGAAGGATTAAGCTTAGCAAGATACTTATCACGATTATTCTGACCGGCCTTATTTGGGTATCGGCGGACCTTGCCCTTGAGGATGAATATGGTGTCTCCAACGCGAATCTGAGCGTTGCCAAATCCGTTGACCCGTCGCTGTGGGTCAGCTTTGACGGGCGGACGAGTGTAACGCTTCGCAAGGTGGTGCTGCGCGGTTCCGCCAGGAGGATTGCCGACGTCAGGCAAAGGATAAGCGAAGGGGCGATTGCGCTGGAGTTTTTCTTTGACCCGGTCCGCGAGCAAATGACCAGGCCGGGCAGTTATCCTCTTGATTTGGCTGATTTCCTCAAAAGAACTGACAAGATAAGTCAGCTTGGTCTTACTGTGGCATCCTGTGACCCTAATGTGGCGGCGGTGTCGGTTGTGGAGCTGCAGAAGAAGACGCTCAACATCAAGTGTCTTGACCAAAGTCAGAATCTGGTCAAGGTCGCGTCTGTAGAACCGGCGCAGATTAGTATGTATGTGCCGGCGGAGTGGAGCGGCGAGGCGCTGGTCGCGAAGGTAACGCTGACGGCCAGAGAAATTGAGCAGGCCAAAGTCGCGCCCGTCCAGAAGATACCATTTATTGAGATTGCGCCGGGCCAGGTAAGGCAGGCGACGGAGACGGTAAGGATTGCGACCGTGCCTGAGCAGGAACGGCTGGAGGAATATACCATTACAAATGCCCGCATAGGTTTCTCTTTGAGCGCGAATCTGCAGAGCAAATACAAAGTTGAGCTGATGGACCCGGACGTCGTAATGGGGCCTGTCGCCATCAGGGCGACGCCCGAGGCAAAGCGGGCGTATGAGGGAATGAAGTACCACTTGATTCTCGAGATTGACGACGGCGACAAGGACGTGCAGGCGGGCGAGGTCAGGAGAGAGCTGACATACAATTTCCCTGAGGAGTTTGTGCGGAGGGACGAAATAGTACTGAACCAGGCGAAGGTACAGGCGAGATTCAAACTTGTGCCCCTGGAGACGGTGCCGGCCGCGCAGAATTAACGGAGGCCGTTTTTCAGCATCCGATACGCCGCCGTCTGACTCTAATCAGCACTGCCGGGGTGTGGTCTTATGTCTGAGCACGGTCCGCGCAGATGTGAATATCAGCAAACCGCTCAGTCCAAGCAGAATAATCCCGCAAATGCCCGAAATCATCGCATCCGGCTGTATCTCCCCGCCCCGGAGAATGTTCGGCAGACCCTGCACAAACGGCTTTATCTGGAGAACAAGGGCTACGACGGTCATCCCCATCATGAAAATCATGGGAATGACGACATAAAACACCTTTTTACCCGACCCTGCCAGCCACGCCGACAAAACCAGCAGCGTCAAACTTGCCAGCATCTGGTTGCTCGTTCCGAAAATCGGCCAGGCAACAAGATATGCCTTTTCTTTCGTCAACAGCAGAAACGCCAGCGGGATTGCCAAGCTGATTAGTGTAGCAGCGCAACCCCCTGCGAAACTTCGCCAGCCCGTCAGTTCCTGAAACACGTAGCGGGCCAGACGCGTTGAGACATCTAATGTGTCATAAACGAAAGTCGAAAAAGCCAGCAGCGCGAACGGGAATGCCACGTTGAAACCCACACCAAGAAGACCAAGGTAGCTGGCAAGGCCGTTGGCGTATATCAGGTTTGGGTCGGCTGCCAGTCGTGGTGAGCCGGCTGGAATCATCATAACAGTCGCCAGCGCCAGCATTGCTACCAATCCCTCAAGCAACATTGCCCCGTATCCGATCGCGCAGGCGTCCGATTCCTTGTTAAGCTGCTTCGAGGTTGTGCCGGAAGAGACAAGCGCATGAAAGCCGGAGCAGGCCCCGCAGGCAATTGTGATGAACAGCACCGGGAACAGCAGCTTGCCATTGGTCAAACTGTGCAGTCCGGATACGTTGAAGGCCGGGTACTCGATTTTGAAACCGCCGAGCAGCGCCCCGACCAGGCCGATGATAATCGTCATGTAGAGCAGCCACCCGCCGAGGTATCCTCGCGGCTGAAGGAGCAGCCACATTGGGATGATGGATGCGACGAAACAGTACGCGAGGAGGAAAACGCCCCACTGTTTTGCGGATATGTCGCCTAAGAAGGCGAGAACCTGCGTCGGGAGTCGCGGCCCAATCCAGACAGCCAGCAGGACAAGCGGCAGGAACACCAGCGTCAGGGCCCACAGCTTTAGTTTGAAACGATACAAAAGAATTCCCATCACCACCGCCAGAGCAAGGTACATAATCGAGGAAGCCGCCACAGCCGGGCCGAATGCCGTGTCGTTTGAGACAGCCCGAAATGTCTGCGCAGTAATATCCGCAAAGGCGATAATCACGTACAACAGCGCAAGCCACATAAAAAGCATAAACAACAGCCGTGTGCCCGGCGACATATATCGCCTCGCAATCTCCCCAACCGAGGCCGCCTTGTGTCTGACCGAACTGATTAAGCTCAGATAGTCGTGGACGCCGCCGATGAAAATAGCGCCGATGATTATCCACAAGGCCGCCGGCAGCCATCCAAACCAGATGCCTGCCAGTATAGGTCCTACAATCGGGCCGGCAGCGGCAATCGCCGAGAAATGCTGCCCCAGCAGCAAAGACGCCTTGGCAGGAACGTAGTCAACGCCGTCATTTATCTCGTGCGCCGGCGTGTCTTGACTATCATCGGGCTTAACTTGCCGTGTTATGAATCGTCCGTAAACAAGGTACCCTGCCCCAAGTACTGCCATCGACGCCAGAATGACAATGCTAATCATAAGACCATCACCTCTGCTGCGGGCTGATGTCAAGGCGCGGCCCGCATTATGTAGATTTTAACATATTCTTCCTTTTTTCTGCGGTTCGTCCGGTCGAATGGCTGCGAGCAAGAAGACGGATAGGGACTTCCGATACGGGCAGCAGGTTGCTTAATCGGCCAACTACGAATCGGCGGTAGTTCTCATCGAAAAGCTGCGGCTTGTTGACGAACATAAGTATCGTTACGGGGTTGACGGCGACCTGTGTCGCGTAATAAATCTTCGGCCTGCCGTGCTTGCCGCCGCCGACCTGTTCTTCCCTGACGATCGCCAATGCCTTGTTAAGTTTCGGGGTGGGCAGCCAGGTCATTGCCTGCTTGAAAAGCTCCGTTGCCAAATCGAGAACCGACTGGACGTTCTTGTGTTTTGTGGCGGTCGTGAAGGCAATAGGCGCACAGCCCAGGCCGGGCAGGACCTTTGTGATGTAATCCTGGTAGTCCTCTGTCGCGGCGGCGTTTTTTGCGAGGTCCCACTTGTTGACGACGATTATGCAGGCCTTGTGCTCATCCGCGATGAATTTTGCCAGTTTTTTGTCCGGCTCGGAGATTGGTTCAGTAGCGTCTATCATCAGCAGCGCCACGTCTGCGCGGCGTATGGACTTGGCGACGCGGATGAAGCTGTAGAACTCAATACTGTTGGCGATTTTGCTTTTCTTGCGGACGCCGGCGGTGTCGATGACGACGATTGTTCGGCCCTCTTTCTCGACGCGGACGTCAACTGCATCGCGGGTTGTGCCCGGCGTTTCGCTGACGATTACGCGGTCAAAGCCGGCAATGGCATTCACCATCGAGCTTTTGCCGGCGTTTCGTTTGCCGACTATGGCGATTTTCATAACCGGCTCGGATGGCTTGCTCGTTTCGATGCCTGAGAGCTTGTCGAATATCTTGTCTAAAAGCAGCGTCTTGTTCACGTTGTTTTTCGCGGAGACGCAGAGGAACTCGCCGAAACCCAGCCGGGCAAACTCGCCCGCTGAAGGGAACATCGCAGAGGTATCGGCCTTGTTGGCGACCCCGATTACGGGCAGGTTGTGTTTGCGAAGCATCCTCGCTATGGTTTGGTCGAGCGGCACAATACCTTCGCGTATATCGACTACGAATAGGATTACACTGGCCGACTCAATGGCCTGCATAATCTGCCATTCAACATGCTCTTCGAGGTGGTCGGCATCAACGATGCCGTAGCCGCCCGTATCGACAAGCTCGAAGTACCGGTCGTTTTTCTCGATAATTGCGGTGACACGGTCTCTGGTCACGCCCGGCGTCGGCTCAACGATGCTTATCATTCGACCGGCCAGGGCGTTCAGCAAACTGCTCTTGCCCACGTTGGGCCTTCCGATTATTGCCGCTACAGGTAACGCCATAGGTTGTTACCATTAAAAGCCGATTCTCTGCGAGAATCCGTGACGTCAGTTTTGAAATACGCTGGGGATGATTATAGCAGAACGCAGCGTTTGTACCAACAATCCCGCAGGTTGGGCCGGAATCGACGATGCGGCGTGCTCAGGGATACCAGGGCTCCTTCCCGAGTTTGGCGAGGTAGCTGGTATCGCCCCACGTGGCGTACTGGACGCGGTAGAGGTCTTCGTTGTCGGCCTGGTCCTGGTTGCCTACCTGCAAGTGGACCAACCATTCTAACCAGGTGAGGGCGCAAATCCTGAGCGTCCTCTCATCCTCCCACTTCCAGTATTCCGTGTGGCCGTCCACGAATGAAAAGATGGCTCCTCCATCGTGGGGCCCCGTGGGTTTGTCGGCCCATAGCTCGTGGGTGTAGTTGACGATGAAGCTGTCGGGGGTTGGCCACCCCTCTTCGATGAAGACGATTCTTTCGTACGGTTTGGTCACGGCCGAGCGGCTTTTGATGGTTAGCCCGTTGTCGCCGCCGGTCCACAGGCCGTTCATTGAATTGACGATATTGTAGGTGCGCAGCATTTCGCGTTTGGATTCGGGGCAGAGATAAACATCGATGTTCGTGCAGTATGGGTAGAGGGCGCCTTTTTTCATTGCGTCAATTTCCTCTTGTTTTTTGGTGGGGTCCCGGGCGAAAATCCAGTCGGTGCCGCACCAGGGCACTTCACCCGGCTGGACCGGGTTCTGCCCGGCGCTGACGATTTTGTCATCGTTCTGGTCGGCGTACATACCCCAGGCGAGTTGCAGTTGCCGTGCATTACTCTTGCAGATGGCGCGCTTGGTCTGGGAGCGGGCCTTGCGAAGCGCGGGCATCAGGATGGACATAAGCAGCGAGATTACCGCTATTACGACGAGCAGTTCGATAAGGGTGAAGGCAGGCGGGGAATGCGCGGGATAGCGATAGAGTTTGTGAGCCGTAGCGGTGCGGTACGGCTTATTTATCTGTTTTGCAATGTTCTTCAATGTCCTGCCCGACGAATGCCCTGATACCTGGTCTTTAACTGTTATATCGGCGTTTGGCAACTCCTGGTGTGGTCTGGTTTGGGTTATAAGTCGCATTCCGGCTGCCGGCAGGTGCAGCCGTTTGGTCATTTTATGGTATTGTATCGTATGCGGGGGCAATATACAAGGCCGGGACTCGATTATTTTGGCCCATTTTTACCCAGGTCGGCGATATGCGCCTGGGCAGTCGCTGGCACACGGTTTCGGCATGGTGATGGTCAGGCGGCGGTGGTGTGGTGCGATTCGAGGGTGATGGAGCGCAGATGCTGGGTTACCTTGCCGGTGATTCGGACGGGGCCTGGCGATGAGCATATATTGCGATAGAGGCCGAGATGCTCGGGGAAGAAGGTTACTTCCGCAAGAATTCCGGGGACACCATATAATGGCATTAAGTTAAGCGATTGCTCTTGCTTTATCACGCGGTATTTTAAGGAA
>CAYGVZ010000138.1:0-7770 GCA_964353475.1 uncultured Pirellulales bacterium
ACCCCAGTGAATGCAGCTGCCGAGCACACAATCAGGCCCACAAGAACAAACGAGGAGATTAACTTCGTAGCGCTAACGGTATGCCATTTACGTATCCATAAATTTCTAAGCGTTGACAAATTCCATATTGCTACAATTGCGGCAGCCAAAATGAGCCCTATGTAAACGGGGCGACCCATCTGCTCCTGGTTGTAAATTGTGTAGAAAACGGTTCCAATTGCGGCGATGGCAAGTAGAACAAACATCATTATAGAGACCGTAGACAGTAGCCTAAGACTTATCCACACGTGTTTTTGCCGTGTTCTACCTTCTTGGGCATAGTTGACGGCATCTTCCGCAAATCTTCGTCTGCACTGCCAATTTAGGCACTCATACATAGAGGCAGCCGAGTTCCAACCGAGCATACCTTGTCTGCAAGCAGGGCACTTCTCCAATGTCCTTGATGGCCGACCCTTTGGTTGTGTATGTTCTCCAAGTAGTGGTGCTTCTCCGGTCAGTTCTTCGAATTCCCTTCTGGTAAAATCGCGTTTGCATGAGGGATTGAAGCATTCGTGTCGTCTGTTGAACTGATTCCAGTATAGGGACTTTTCTCGACAAACAGGACACTGCCGCAGTTCTGGCTCGCTATGTTGGCCATCTAATTGCTTGTCGCGCAAAGCTATCTGTTCACATCGGCAAGCGTCACAGTCGAACTTGTAGTAGTGCCTGTGCTTATAGCAGTACTTTACCCCATCACCCAGGGCACTGGTATATTCTTCTCGCGGCGCTTGTCCCTCATGAATTTTATAACCTTTCTCTGCGGCACTCTGTTTGCATTTCGGATTTGTGCATTCTTCGACTTGGGTATACCGATTCCAGAAAAGAGACATTTCGCCACAGGCAGGACACTGTTGAAATTCTGAGGTGTCCATCTGTCCTTTCGTAGAGACTTGTTCTTCTTTGCATAGCTGGCACTCACTGTCTAGTTTATGGAATCGTTTATGCTTGGCACAGTAAGTTAGATTCTCCCCCTGGCCATGCGAAAATCCATCATCTTTCATAGGCGTTACCTTCCAACAACTTTTTTCCCAGCAGGATATGCTTCGGTAGATTAGGACTTAGGTGATTGAGATATTCTTAGGTGATTGAAATATTCTACTGTTATATGTATGATATGGCAAGTACTAGGCAGTAGAATGCACATGGGGGGAAGCGATGTACGACGATAAGAGGAGTGATGACATTTTCGTTCTTCAAGACACTACCTGCCCAGCATGTGGAAAGCAAGCAAATATAAGTGTACACAGGAGAGAAACTCAGTATTCTGGAACTTGTGGAAACTGCTTTTCCACATTCAGCCTAGATAAAGAATACGTAGATAATCTAGAGCGACTCAGAGGACAAGGAGTCCCTAGAAGCGAATCTCGGTTACTACAATTTGAGCGTATACCCCGTGAGATTCAGGGATGGAACTGGGGAGCCTTCTTACTAACTTGGATATGGGGATTAAGCCATAGAGTTTGGATATCGCTGCTTTGCTTTATTCCTTTTGTTGGCCTTGTTATGGTGTTCGTGCTTGGTGCGAAGGGAAATGAGTGGGCATGGCAAAGTAAGAGATGGGACAGTGTAGAACATTTCAAGAGAACTCAAAGAACTTGGGCTTGGTGGGGACTGGGCGTTCAAGGCTTCGCTGTCGTGGTCTACGTCGTTATACTAGTAGTCGCAATCATATTGCCATCAGCAGGTGGTCACAAAGGCTCAGAGAGTTTCAAGGTCGATAGTCAGGTTATGCAGCTTGTGGCAGCCACGTTCTACTCAGATGTGCACTCTGGGTGGGAAGATGTTAATGGCAATGACAACACCAATGAGGCCACCCCTTATATCGACAATATATGGGGCAGGACAAAGAACGACACGGTAGCTGGACACTACTATCCGACAGCTATCGCATCGGTCAGTAAACATGTTTTGGTACAGAGTGGAACAAGATTCGACCCAATGAATCAGGATAATCCCATAGTTCTTGCCTCTAGCGGTATCCCGGCAACAGACGCCCAAATACAGGCTCATGCCATTTGGATGGGATTGCTAGTCAATAATGCTGGCTATGGGACAATGTACAACGGCAGCGATGACAGAGATTGGGTATCTCCACTTCAAGGAGATACCAGCCTGTACCTCAACTACATACTGGATTCGTCTATGGCTGGCAATAGCTATAACGGTGGTCCTATCCCCGGCGGTAGCTACTGCTGGGTAGTTGGCAAAAATGGAATCGTCTTTGGAGCTTACACGGGTTCGGATGGCTATTGGTACGCTGGCTTCAATGGTACATACCCATGAAATGTAGCAGGATATTCCAGCCGTGCTAGAAACAAGTGAAAGGGAGGCCGAAAATGAAAAGGAGTCTACTGGTATCAGGAATCATGCTGTTGTTGTTCTCGGTAATTGCTGTTGGTTGCAGTACTGGAGTCTCAAAGCAGGAATACGATAAGTCAGAGGCTAACTTATTGCAGGCACAACAAGAGCTAGCGACAGCTAATGCAAGGCTCTCCGATACTCAAGCTACTCTCTCTGATACCGAGGCTACTCTCTCTAGCACTCGTGTTACGCTATCCAACACGCAAGCAGAGTTGAATGCACTCAAAGCAAAGTATCCGCCAAAGGATTTTCCAACAGTGACTGCGTTACAAGCTTGGGTCAATAACCATAAACAGCCATTGACACAATACGCAGACGATTCATTCCGGGAATCCTTAATAGTCCAAGAAGCTGGGCTGGAAGATGGTTACCTAATATCGGTTGATATCGATTATGATTCTGCCTCAGGCTTGTATACTATAGGGTGTAATGCAATAGCAGGTGGTAGCTATTACTTCTGGAGTCCTGAACAAACTACAATTTACCCCTATGATGCCATGTTCCGTAGATAGGGCAACGTTATTCACATCAATAGCATTGAGTAAAAGTTGCCAACTGTAATACGGCACAAATTATAGTGCCTATTACAGCTTGTATTGAATCTGATCATTCTTCGAATAACTTCTGGAGGTTATCAAACTTGTCTAATTCGCCTAGCCATTGCTAATACGGCGCTGTTGTCCTGTTCTTGCCGCTAATTCGCTTCTTGTAAAATTAAGTTTGCATTTTGGGTTAAAGCATTCATACAGCTCTGTAAATTTGTTCCATTGTAGCGATACTTGTTCACAGTCAGGGCATTGCCGCAAGTCTCTGGCTTTTGGGGCGCTGTCTGCAGGCTCTTCACGTAAAGGCTGTTGTTCAAGGCGACATTTGTCACACTCAATCTTGAAAGATGTCTTGTGCTTGTAGCAATACATGGGTGTTTCTATCCCAATAGCCGCCCGTACGTCTTCTGACTTCTGACGTCGGTCAGTGTAAAAGCTTGAGGCATTGGTAGCTGGCGAAGCTGGTGACGTTGATTTTGCTAATAGCTTGCGGCTAAGGTAACGGTTAGAAGAAACATACCTGACGCGGTACTTGCCAAGCGGGATGACCGGGATGAAGAGCAAGCAGAAGAACTTGGTCTGTACGATTGATTGACATACGGGACAGCGGGACCCGCTACCATATAACTTTGTTCCAATCCCATTAAGAGTTGTGGTGGAGCCCGCGTCTTCGGCAGTAGTGCCATCTGCACAACTTTGGCAAAACCCAGGAAAATGGAAGAAGCTTTGACACTGCTCTGAACAATAGACGCCGAGCTCATCCCGTTGGCCCCAGACAACGCGAGAGCCACAGTTACTGCATTTCTCAAACATGGTCACGCCTCCCTGCTAATTGTCATGCCTAAGAGAAAGGCCACAGAGCTGGCAGCCTGTGTCACCCCTGTAGTACCGCTTGTGGTGGAACATTAACTTGAGAATGGGTGGTAATTTAACCTGAGAAACGACACTTATCTAATCCACTGACCCAGTGCAACCACGTATTACATAAATCTAGAGTTTTAACTGTCTTCCAGAAGAGGGTGTTTTGGTCGCCATATTACTCAACCATAGTGGGGAAAAGAACGTAAACAATAAGATCCACCAGAGACTTCTCCCCTTCTGTTGAATAACCCAGCCAGATACAATGAAAATGAAGACTACGCCAACTACAATGACGATGCCGGCAACTAAGTCTGACACACCCCCACCTGCCCCTAGCACTACCAAAAACCTCACAGCAATTGTTAGCACGTAGGCTAATACATAAGTCCAATTTAGGTGTGTTTCAAACCAGTTCATCGCGAACCCTCCTGCTGGCGTTCCGGTCGAGCCATCATTCATTCTCCTCTGAATACTTGTAGCAATTGTACAACTCGACTCTCGTAAAAGCAAGGAGGGTCGAATATGGGTACTGCTCGGTTGTGGTTGGTGGTAATTGTTGCGGGACGGCATCTATTCGTTATAAAAAGCGTGGTCAATACATTTTTTGACGAAATTAGCCCAATCAAGTTCTTTTTTAAGGAAAACAATCAATTCATTTATCCACTGCTTCACTGGGTCGTTTGATAAGTATTCTTTGATTGCGGCATACCTTTCGTCCCCCACTCTACATCCACCGAGGGAAAGCAACTTATGATAAAGGTCGTCAAGTTCCTTGAAATATGTACAGAAGCCCCAAACCTCAAAAATAAATGCCGCAGGCCCGTTTTCCTTGAAGTAGTAAACTGCGGCAACTAAATATTGGTTTACTGTATTTCCATAGATGTCCTTATTCATGGGGAAACGTGTGTTGATTCGGTCGTGTATAGAGTTTACGAGTGGAATAGTCATGGTTTCTTCCACCAAAACAGCATTAGTTTCAAAGTCTATAATAGGGCTACCATTAAGCTCAACGCTCTTAACAGTAGTACTAAAGGGAACAGGGAGAAAAGAAATGCGTCCATCCCAGTTAAGTCCTACCGCAGAACCCCTATCTGCATTTTCATTGGAAGATATGAACACTGGAATATTGTGATTGGGCTTTAGGGGTAATATATTCAATGATGGATCAAATTCTTTTTCAGACAAAGGAGTAACCTCCTATTGACTTAGAACTTATGTCCTGCTATGCTTCGCTTAAGAGCATGAAAGGATTATAACATTGTTCTCATCAAAGGTATATCAAAACCCACAAGCAATATTTAGCTCTTTGGGAGTCTATCAAGGGTAGAGTGCCCATGAAGGTAACCTATACCGATTTCCGATGCAAATTCTGTAACTCGGAAAACATCATCAAGTATGGTAAATTCCGAGGCATACAACGTTACTTCTGTAATGATTGCAAACGGAAGTTCGCCGATAATAACGCTTTGCCAAATATGAAGACCTCTACAGACCAAGTAGGGGCTGCACTCAATATGTACTATGAGGGAATGTCTCTTAACGCTATCCGAAGACAGCTAGACCAGACTCATAGGAATTACCCTTCGGATTCTACGGTATATGAGTGGATCGAAAGGTTCAGTAAAGAAGCTATTGACAAAGCCAAGAAATACACGCCGAACGTAGGGGATTTGTGGGTTGCCGATGAAACAGTATTGAAGATAGACGGCAAGAATATCTGGTTTTGGGATATTATAGATGCTAAGACTCGTTTCTTGCTTGCTTCTCACGTATCCGCTAATCGTGGGACTAGAGAAGCTAAAGCCCTTATGGAGAAAGCACAAGCGAGAGCGGGTAAAACGCCCAAGGTTGTACTTACCGATAAACTGGCTGCATACATAGATGGAATTGAGCAAGCGTTCGGCGCGGATGCAAAGCACATTCAAAGCAAACCATTCACGGTCAAAGATTCTACCAATCTCATAGAGAGATTTCATGGCACGCTGAAAGACCGCACGAAGGTCATGCGAGGGCTTAAAGAGATTGAGACAGCCAAACTATTCACCGATGGTTGGCTAGTCCACTATAACTTCTTTAGACCACACGAGACGCTAGGCAAAACCCCAGCCGAGGCAGCAGGAATCACATTTGCTTTCAAGAATTGGCTTGGTGTTGTGAATCAGCCACGAATAATAATTAGGGAAGTGAAGTTAGAGGAACTTTTACGCCCGAAGCAATACAAGCCTCATACCCCACAACTTAGAATTTCTATGACTCCTAGAAGTTCAACACCGAAACCTAGACGCCCTAAGCAGTATATGGGCGTATCTTGGAGAGAAGGCGGTCAGTACGTTTCTACAGGTATCGGCGGTGGGCGGCTTCTATCTCGCAGACCACTTAGGGGTACGAGGGTACTAAGAAGAAAGCCAACACAAGCTACGTTATCGAGGATACGCTTCTGAAAAATAAAGCACTTGGCTGTTGTTATTGCCAAGTGCCTGTGATATTATTCAGACAACTTAATTGACCTGTATGGACGTTCAAAACTAATGCAAGTAGCTTTGACAATCTCCGTACAGTCCTAACCTATGAGGGGTATGATACTAGACCTTCTCCTCAAATCTAGTATATACCCCTAGAACTGTTTGTCAAGTTCGAGAGGGTAGTAAAAGGAGACTACAATGACAACAGCAGTAGGCATGATGGATAGATTCGATGTGGGAATATACTCTCCTAGAGTAGCTGCAAGGGTTGCTAGAATCAGATACCAAAATTTCCAAGCTTGGGCTAAGGCAAATCTATTACACGCTGTTCAGATACCCATCGGGAAGAGAAAAGAGAGCATCTATACTTATCATGATCTGCTTCTTATTCGCCTAATCATGCGATTGAAACAACAAGGAGCAAAGGCAAAACATATAAAGATAGCATTACATACCCTTGAAATAATTTCTGGTGGAGATAAGGACGCTTGGATGCGGGCAGTACTTTTCGTTGATATTCCTTCTGGTGTAGTCGTGGCTTATCTACAAGAGAAGCCAGAATGGAATCCGCTTGCTGCTTCTAAAGGAACACAAAAAATGGCTACAGTCTTTTTCCCTGACTTAATCAAAGAACTAAAGGATGAACTTGTACCCATCGAGAGATTCCCTTATATCGAGATAGACCCCCAAGTATTAGGGGGAGCACCAGTAGTTAAAGGTACTAGGATTTCGGTCAGGGCAATTGTTGCTGTTAAAGAATCTGGGGAAGAACCTACTGAGGCATATCCTGATTTGACTAAAGACCAAGTTGCTAATGCTGAAGCTTATGAGGAGTTTCTTAAAGCTTTATGACTCTCGTTGCTGATGGCGATGTTCCCGACCAAGTCATTGCTGCTTTACAAATAATTAAGTATGACATAGTTCGCTATAAGGAACTTTCTTTCCCCGTTAGACCAGATAAACAACTTATGGCAAAGATTTTGTCCATACAAGGAATTATCCTAACAAGGGATTTAGGTATTCCGTCTCAAGCTTATCTTTTCGAGTATGCTCAGAATGGATTAACTGTAGTTGTGCTTCGTTGGAAACAATCTCGTCCTATAGATTATCAAGAAATGGTTCTGGCTATCCTTAGAGATGGGGAATCTTGGGGAAATACCGCAGGCACTCAGCCTTCAGTCATTAGCGTTAGCAAACATGGAAGCAGGGCTAGAGCGTGGAGTACAATCCCCTCTGCAATCGCAAATCATGCTAAAGTACAGTTCGGTATGCCCTTGTCTTCCAACGATAAATAGCCCCTAAAAATGCCACCAACCACAACCGAGAAGAACCCGAATATGAAGTGTTTTCCGAGCGTCTCCAAATATCCCCGACCCTTTAAAACTTTCAAGGGCGATCCCCGCGCTCATCAAGACCCCCTGCCTCACGAGCCCCAGGGGGAAGGGCAACTATAGGGGGATAGGGGAGTAATCAACCCCCGCCCCTCCCCACTCGGCAGACTG
>CAYGVZ010000139.1:0-7740 GCA_964353475.1 uncultured Pirellulales bacterium
GCTGACGGGATTTCGCTACTGTGGTTTTCGCACTGGTGATACCTGTTTCATTTCGGGCTGCGGCACTATTGGTTTGCTTGCTGTTCAGCTTGCCCGTGCTTTCGGCGCAAGAAGAATCATTGCGGCTGAGCCAAATTCGTACAGGCGCAAAAAGGCGTCTGCCTTTGGCGCGGATGCAGTTATAAACCCGCGGGACAAATCAGTTGAGGGTGCGGTAGTCAGGGCGGCGGGAGGCAAGGTTGATTTTTCCATTGAGTGCGCGGGGATAGGAACGAGTTTGCTGGCCTGCACCAAAGTGACCAGGCGCGGCGGTACGGTTTGTACCCTTGGGCTGAATCCGGAACCAATCGGGGTTTCCTCATATCAACTGTTTACGCATAACGTAAGATTCCACACAGCCACGCCGTTTGACTTCAAACTTTTTGAAGTGGCGGGGCGGCTTATGGCCGACAAGAAGATTAATCCCCGCGATACAGTAACGCATCGTTTTGACCTCGTGGACATCAGCAGGGCATTTGAACTGGCTGCCCTGCCCAATACGAAGGCAATCAAAATCATAATTCGGTGCAACAAAGATTAGGAGTTACGAAAATAGTATGGAATCGCAGCGGGCCGTTTATGAAAAGATTGGGCAGTTTCGGGTAGTTCCGGTAGTGGCAATCGACTCGGTTGATTCGGCTTTGCCTTTGGCGGATGCTCTTATCGCAGGCGGGCTGCCTATTGCGGAGATAACTTTTCGCACCCGTGCCGCCGCCGATGTGATTCGGCTTCTTGCGCAGGAGCGTCCTGCGCTGCTCGTAGGCGCCGGAACCATACTGAATGTCGATGATTTGAAGCGTGCCCGCGATTGCGGCGCCGCCTTCGCAGTGGCGCCGGGTCTGAATCCGGCAGTTGTGAAAGCAGCGGTGGATGTTGGGCTGCCGTTTGCGCCGGGGGTTATGACGCCAAGTGATATCGAGGCCGCGGTTGCTCTGGGGGTTACCACGCTGAAGTTCTTTCCAGCAGAAGCAGCGGGGGGAGTGGCGCTGCTCAAGAGTATTTATGCCCCCTATAAGCATCTCGGCGTTCGTTTTATCCCCACCGGCGGGATAAACGCCGACAACGTGCTCAAGTATCTTGTGCTCGAGGCCGTGCTTGCCGTGGGCGGCTCCTGGATAGCCGAGCGGGGCGACATCGCGGCAGGTAACTGGACTAAAATCACCGATAATTGCCGACAGGTTCGTCAGCTTGTCGCGTCTGGGCAGCGGTAGGGCGAAGACGCCGGCAAGTGCGCATTATGCAAAGCGAGTACCCGCTTTTCCTGTGTTTTCACACACACTATTATAGGTCTTTCCTCTACGCAGGTATCCCCAAGTACCTTTGTCGTTAAGTGGTCAAAACGGCGTGTCGATAGAGCGTGAGGGATACTCCCTAACTACCGAGGATAGTGTGTCTTATGGAAAATCTGGAACAGGCAGTTTCGTTCATCAGGCAGAAGCAGATTCTCGACGAGCAAACGCTGCAGGGTATCCTTGCCAAGCAGCAGGAGACCGGCCAGAGTCTGATATCAATTCTGCGGAAGGACAATCTGGTTAATGAGAATCACCTGGCCCGGATAATCGCCGTTGCCAACGGAATCGAGTTCATTAATCTGTCGCCGGATATGATAGACCCGATGGTTGCACACCTGTTGAGCTATGAGATGGTCAGCCAGTACAACGTAGTTCCCATCAGGAAAGAAGGTCAGCGGCTGGTGGTGGCGATGGGTTCGCCGATGAATCTGGCGGTGCGGGACCAGATTGAGATGAAGACGGGCTACCAGGTTGTCCCCGTTGCCGCAACGCCAGCCGCGATAATGCAGTGCGTTCACTACCACTTCGGCGTAAAGGACGTTACCAAGCAGACGATTGTTTCGATGCGCCTCAAGCAGGAGCCGCAAAAGGGACAGGTTGAAGACGACAAGGTTCTTGAGAGCAAGCTGGTCGAGCTTGAGGCCGAATCCGCCAAAATTGGCGCCAGCCCAATCACAAAGCTCGTCTCATCGATAGTGAATGGCGCGATTGACGCCCGTGCCAGCGATGTGCATCTTGAGCCGCAGACGGGCGATATGAGGGTCCGCTACCGGGTCGATGGCCTGCTTCACGATGCGATTACGGTGCCTGCTTCCGCGCAGCTCGAGGTAATATCGCACATCAAGATTATGTCGGATATGGACATTTCGGAAAAGAGATTACCTCAGGATGGGCACATGGCGGTTACGCACGACGGCAGGGAATACGATTTGAGGGTATCTTCTCTGCCGGCGACCGGCGGCGAGAAGATAGTCATAAGAGTTCTCGACAAGTACGCCGTCAAATGGTCGCTCGATACGGTGGTACCCATACCGGAGGACAACAAGAGATTCAAGCGTCTGGTCGCCAATCCATACGGGATGATACTCCTAACCGGGCCAACGGGCTGCGGCAAGACGACGACCCTGTATGCGGTTCTGCAGCAACTCAATACACCTGAGCGAAACATCGTAACGGTTGAGGACCCTGTTGAGTACCGGCTTGACGGCATCACCCAGCTTCAGGTCAAGCCGGTTGCGGGCGTAACGTTTGCCTCGGCATTGCGAAGCATTCTCAGGCAGGACCCGGACATAATACTGATAGGAGAGATACGCGACCCGGAGACGGCGGAGATAGCCATAAGCGCCGCATTGACGGGTCATCTTGTTCTGAGCACGCTGCATACCAACGACGCGGCCGGGGCAATATCCCGGCTGATAAACCTGGGGGTGGCGCCGTTTCTTGTCGCATCAGCGATGCTCGGCGCGGTGGCGCAGCGGCTGATAAGGAGCACGTGCACCAAATGTCGGCAGGTGTATGCCCCCAGCGGCGAAGAATTGAAGACATTGTTTGGTGACAAGCCGCCAGCCGACGGGAAGATACAACTCTGGCGCGGGGCCGGGTGCAACAGTTGCCGCGGCACCGGCTATCTTGGTCGAAAGGCCGTTTATGAGATTCTGAGCGCCTCGCCGCAGATTAAAAAGATGATTGTTGACGGAGCGAGCGACGAGGTTATCAAGCAGCAGGCGATTGACGAGGGGATGAGGACGCTGAATAAAAGCGCCATAGACGATGTCGTTAGCGGCGTCACCACCGTTGAAGAGCTTTCCCGCGTTGTTGACGTGAGGGAGAAGTGATGGTCGTATTCAACTATGTGGCGAAAGATACTGCCGGCCAGACCTTTGCCGGCACATACACGGACGTTGAAAGCCCCGATGTCCTGCGAGAAGAGCTGGACAAGATGGGCTACACGGTCCTGAAGGTGCGTCGGGCGAGGAAATCCGCGGCGAAAAGGCGCATCAGGGTCAACCAGGCCGAGGTTGCCACGTTTGCATTCAAGTTCGCCGGTATGTTCGCCGCGGGGCTTCCGGTAATAAGATGCTTAGACACGCTCGAAAAGCAAACCGACAGTCCCGCTTTCAGAGGGGTGCTGGCGGACATCAGAGACAGCGTCAGCACGGGCACCTCGCTCACAAGCGCGTTCGGCAAGTACAGGAAGGTGTTTTCTGATTTTTTCCTGGGGATGGTGGAGGCGGGAGAGGTGGGGGGCAAGCTTGGCGAGACGCTGGAGATGAGCGCCGTATATCTTGAGAAGCAGGTTGCTATGAGGCGCAAAGTGAAGGCGGCCTTTGCGTATCCCGTTGTCGTGACGGTTATGTGTTTTTTAGTCATTGGTTTTCTGCTGGCGTTTGTGATACCGGTTTTTGCAAAACTGTACCAGCAGGTACACGCGCCGATGCCTGGCCCGACCCTCGTGTTAATGACGCTGAGCACTCTTGTGAGAGAACGGTGGTGGCAGGTTTTGATTGCGGCGGCGGCGGTCGCGGCGTTATTGCGGAGATTACTCAAAAGCCCCGGATTCAGGGCGTGGTGGGATAGGCTCAAGCTGAACCTGCCCATTTTCGGCAAACTCAATCGTATGGTGGTCACGGCGAATTTCGCCCGCACGTTTGCTATGCTCAGCGGCGTGGGCGTGTCGCTGATTAAGTCGCTCGAAATGGCCAGCCAGGTTGCAAATAACAGCAAAATGACCGAAATCAGCGGCGAGCTGCAGAAGACCATCCAGGCGGGCGCAGATATAGCCGGGTCGATGAAAAAATACGATATTTTTCCTCCTGTAATAGTGCAGTTGGCCGGCGCGGGCGAGGAGGTTGGAGCGCTTCCCGATATGCTCAACAAGGGCGCCGACCTGTTAGACAAGGACATCGACAGGATGATAAGCGGGTTGTTAGTCAAGCTTGAGCCGGCGCTTACGCTTGTAATGGGCGCGGTTGTCGGCTTTATCCTGATGGGGGCGTACCTGCCGATGTTCGATTACATCGGTCACTTGAGATGACATTTTTCTCTGTATTGTGGCAAGAAGATGTCTGCCTGGTCTGCCGGTTCCTATAAAATCGGCTCTTGGACGGGAGAAAGCCCTGTTTTGATTGTGATGTTGCCGTGAGGTTTTTTTGGTTAAGTCGGTTGTTATGTGTGTCGATTTCTGAGTCGTGTGATTGAACGTTGCGTTGAAGGTTTGCCATTTATGATGAGGAGAATAAAAATGCGGAACAGAAAAGGTCTAACGCTGATAGAGCTGTTGATTGTGGTGATTATCCTCGGCGCACTGGCGGCTATTGCGATTCCGAGAATCACAACGAGCGCGACTACGGCCAAGATAAACACCTGCAAGACAAACGTCGATACGCTCAACACGTCCGTCGAAATGTACAAGATAGATACCGGTTCGTATCCTGGCGCGCTGGCGACTTTGACCGCTGACGCCAACTACTTTCCTGACGGCGCTCCGGCCTGCCCATTCGGCACGGCGTACAGCTACAGCGCGACCACCTACCGGGTTGCCGACCACAGCCATTGACGATACAACGGCCCCTGCGGGGGCTGTTGTGTGCTCGATACGGATGCATAAGGGATGGCCGTCGTTTCGACGCGCCATCCCCTTTGATTATTTTGCCGGTGTGATATGACCAAAGGCAGGGGCGCGTTCAGTTTAGTTGAATTGATTATCGTTGTGCTGATATTAGGGGCGCTTGCCTTTATGGCCGTGCCTCGGTTGCAGTTTGCCGCCCTGTTCAAGAAGCAGGCCCACACGGTCGCGAAGAAGATTGTAACAGACCTTCGTCGAACGAGGATGTTAGCCATATCCAGCGCCGCCGGCAACCCTTCCGGGTTCAAATTGAGAATGGTCGGCTCATCGCCATACGGCAGTTATGAAATCGTCGATAATGCCACGGGCCAGGTGGTTGACTCGCATACTATTGACTCGAAGATTAGCTGTACCGGTACAAGTGAGTTCAGCTTCGGGCCGCTCGGTAATCTTATCAGCACGGGCGGGACCACTCTTAGCGTATCAGCCGAGGGCAAGACGTTCACGATTACAGTTGTTACGGCCACGGGAACAATCAAGTGCAGCGAAAGTTGATGAAGAAAATTTGCCGGGCATTGTGTTTGCTGCGAAACCGCCGGAGTGTCCGCAGGCACAAGGGACTATCCATAATGGAGGTAGCCCTTGCGTCTGCGCTGCTGATTGCGGCAACGGTCCCGATTCTCAAGTCGCTGACAGCGGCTCACGTCGCGGCCATTGCCATTGAGCAGAAGACATACAGCTTGGTCCTCGCGCAGGGCAAGCTCGAACAGATAAAAGCCCGTTCGATTTACAATTACAGTGATTCGTTTGTTGAAAGCAACACGTCGCTGGGAAATTCCTATCTCTGCAACGTCTCAGACGACGGGCACGCGACCTTGCGGACCATCACGGTCTCGGTCGGCTATGACGCCAACGGAGACGGCGCCCTGGCGTCCGATGAAATCGAGGTGTCGCTTTCAACGTACCTCGCCAGAAGGTGGTAAACTTATAGGACGCCGGCGCCTGCGTGCGAAAATACTTACTCTACGGCGCCGAATCGTCTGATAAGAACGTACTTTTTGTTGCTTTCTCGCCTGATTTGACACGTTTTTTCCATTCCCGGGCATACTGTCCATCAATGTGAAGCCGCAAGGAACGCGGGGTGTGTTTAGTGCCGAAGTTACATACATCGCAGAAGGCGATATGCGCCGAGAAAAGATGGATTTGAGAAATAGAAAAATTAGTTTTCGCAGCGGGGTGACCCTGGTTGAGCTGATCGTAGCTGTTGCGATGGTGACTATCATCTTTGCTGCGCTATTGCCGCAGTTCGCGCTGATACGCAACAGTTGGGACAGCAAGCAGGGCACAGCCGAGGCATTGCAGAACGGCAGGGTGCTGATGGACCACATCAGCCGCAATCTGTCAAAGGCAAAGAGGATAACCGCCGTGAGTGCTTCCTCGGTGACAAACGGTTACATCCAGTTCGTTGATAACAACGACGTGAATAACCGATACGATATTGGCGCCGATAACTATGTTGAGTTTGGTCCGCAACCCGGCACTCTTTCGGACCTGGCCGGGCCGGTCAGTTCGCTGACATTCACCTGCTATAGTGCGTGTGATTTGAATACCCCTATTACTGATCCAAACATCCGCGTTGTGAAGGTTGACGCTACCTTTACTAATTCAGGTTCACTTGGCCGGGACAAAACATTTACCACCTGGGCCAATCTGCGGAGCAACGGCAATAACCCGGCGGGGCTTACGAACAAGACGCCATATGAATTTGATACCACAGACGGTCGGTATCCTGCTTTGTCGCAGGTAGATTCCACGCACTATCTCTGTGCGTATTACAGGAGCGGTCCAGGCGATGCTGTAGTTCTCACGGTAAATCCAAGCATATGGACTGTCACGGCGGGCACTCGATTCGTATTTGACGCGACAAGCGGAGCATATCCTGCTTTGTCGCAGATTGACTCCACACACTATCTGTGTGCGTATAGCAGGAGTAATTTAGGAAATGCCATAGTTCTGGCGGTGAATACGGGCACGTGGGCTGTCACGACACCTGGCGCTCGATTCCCATTTGACGCGACAGACGGACGGTATCCTGCCTTGGCACAGATTGACTCGACACACTATCTGTGTGCGTATTACAGGAGCGGTGCAGGCAATGCTATAGTTCTGGCGGTAAATACGGGAACGTGGGCTGTCACGACGCCGGCCTCTCGGTTACAATTTGACGCAAGCGGCACATACCCGGCTTTGGCGCAGATTGACTCCACACATTACCTTTGTGCATATACAGGGTCGGGAAGTGACGGCTGGGCGGTTGTCCTGACAGTCAATTTGGGCACCTGGGCAGTCACAATGGGCACGCCTTATGAATATGATACTTCCAACGGCCAGTATCCAGCTTTGGCCAAGATAGATTCCACACATTATCTGTGTGCATATACGGGTCCCAACGCTGACGGCTGGGCGGTGGTCCTGACGGTGAATACGGGTACCTGGGCGGTTACCAGGGGCACGCCTTATGAGTTTGATACTGCGGACGGAACGTGGCCTGCCTTGGCGCAGATTGATTCGGATAGTTTCTTATGCAGTTATACAGGAACAGGCAGCGACGGCTGGGCCGTAGTGCTGAATGTCAACACTTCCGGCTGGACAATCTCAATGGAAACGCCTTATGAGTTTGATACTGCGGACGGAACGTATCCAGCCCTGGTCAAAATCAACGACGGTAGTTGCGCTAATGACTGGCGTTACCTCTGTGCTTACACAAGCACCGGCAACGACGGCTGGTCGGTAGTTCTGAACTACACCGGGCTTAAACCGTGAGGATTTTTCGCGTATATGAAA
>CAYGVZ010000140.1:0-7695 GCA_964353475.1 uncultured Pirellulales bacterium
AGACAAAAGTATTAAACAGACGATTGTGATTAACGTTTTCATATCGGTTACTCCTTATAATTTAAGTTACTGCAAAGAATATTTTATGCAAATAGCGCCTCGACAAACGTATCTGGGTCGAATTCGGCGATGTCTTCCGGTTTTTCGCCGAGGCCGACGAATTTGACGGGGATATTGAGCTGGTCTTTGATGGCGATGACGATTCCGCCTCGGGCGGTGCCGTCTAACTTTGCAAGGAATATGCCGGTAACGTTAATCGCCTCGGTGAACATCTTCGCTTGGGCGATTGCGTTCTGGCCTGTCGTTGCATCGAGGACAAGCAGCACCTCATTCGGCGTCCCCGCTATCTTTCGCGCGACCACATCGCGGATTTTGGTCAGTTCCCGCATCAGGTCTTTTTGCGTATGCAGTCGGCCTGCGGTATCCAAAATTAAAAAGTCAGCGTTCCTTGCAACGGCCGCCTCGCAGGCGTCAAAGGCAACGGCAGCAGGGTCGCTGCCCATCTTGTGTTTGACGATGTCAACGCCGATGCGCTGCGCCCAGATAGAAAGTTGCTCGACCGCCGCTGCCCTGAACGTATCGCACGCTGCAACGATGACCTTCTTATTGTTCCTGCTCAGGACATAACCGAGCTTTGCGATGCTCGTGGTCTTGCCCGTCCCATTTACGCCGGCGACAAGAATCACGGTCGGGCCGGCTGCGGCCATACACAGTTGCCTGTCCTGCGCAGGCCAGTAGCCCTTCATACCCTCTTTCAGGAACGGGATTATCTGGTCGGTCGTTGCGATTTTCCTGTCGCGGTATGCCTGCCGCAAATCGGCAATCAACTTGCCGGTCGTTTCCACGCCTATATCATCGCTTATCAGGGTCTCTTCAAGCCGGTCCAACAGGGCATCGTCGATATTTCTGCCCAGCGACAGCACCGCCGACAGCGACGAGGCGATTTTGTCCCGCGTCTTGCCTAAGTGTTCCCTGATATAGCCGATTGTCTTTGAAAATATGCCCATAGGCAGAGAAGTTTCGCAAAAGCAGCCCGCAAAAGCAAGGGCGGGGCGATTCTTTTTGACAAACCGCGCAGAGGAAAATAAACTTCTCAAGGTATATTGAACCACATTTGGCAAAGGGGAAAAGGACCAAATGACTCGACTTGTTTTTCTGAAGCTGTTGCCGCTGCTTGTGCTGTATTACATTGTTTTTGCGACAGGGGCGCACAGCGCGCCTGATTACGGCGATGAGGCGAGATACGTGATGTACGCGGAGAATCTCACCCAGGGTTTTTATGCCCCGCGGGACAGTCGGCTTCTGTGGAACGGCCCCGGCTATCCGCTCCTGCTCGCGCCCTTTGCCTTGTTTGATGTCCCCTGGATTTACGCCAAGATGCTCAACCCGTTGTTTATCTTTTTAGCGGTGTGCTTTTTCTTTGCGGCGCTGCGGGGCTTTATGAGCGAAAAGGTCTCACTGCTTGCCGCATATTTGTTTGGATTGTACCCGCCCTTTTTCGCAGAGGTCTGGTATCTGCTGACCGAGCCGTTTTCCCTGATGCTGATTGCGCTCTTTTCGCTGCTGATAGTGAACTGGCTGGCAACGGCAAGGATGCGGTTTATACTCCCTGCCGCGATTGTCTTTGCGATTCTTGCCCTGACGAAGGTATTTTTCGGCTATGTTGCATTAGGGCTTCTGCTTCTGTCGTCAGCCGTTTCGATGTGGAACGCCACTGCCAGGCGGGTCCTGCCGGTTTACTTGCTCGCACTGCTCCTTTGTGCCCCTTATCTATTTTACACGTATCGACTGACGGGCAAGGTATTCTGCTGGGCCAATTCAGGCGGCTCGGTTCTTTACTGGATGACCTCTCCCGACCCGAACGATTTCGGAAGCTGGTTCACCGATACCGATGTTCTTACCAGGCCTGAGTTGGCGGGCCACAAGGCCTTCTTTGAAAAACTTCAGGGGCTTGATTACGTCCAGAGAGACGACCTGATGAAAAAGCAGGCCCTTGAAAACATCCGAAACAATCCTCGCAAGGTGCTGCTGAACTACGCGGCCAATTTAGGTCGGCTGTTTCTTAATTTCCCATTCTCGTACAAGAGCCAGCATCCGAGAACGCTGCTGTACATCGTGCCGAACGGCCTGATTCTCGGGGCGATAGTTTTTTCGCTCTATCCTTTGATAAAACTCCGCAGGCATCTGCCGCCGGCAATTTTTCACGCCTGCGCCATATCTGTTGTCTATATTGCCGGCCAAACCCCTCTCTACGCCGAGGCAAGATACCTCTGTCCCATATTGCCCTTTGTCCTTATGGTCGTCGCATACGTTGCGACAAACCTGATAGTTGTGCGGAATCCCGCAGAGCAACAGTAACAATCCTCGCTATTTAACCGCTGTTGCCCAGGTGTTCATAAACAGCTCGAAATGCCCGAATTTTATGCCATCCGGCCTGAACCACGCCTGCTGCAGGATTGAGGCGATGGCTGAATGGGTGTAACTGCCCTTGTGGTCGCGTATCTCCACGTCTGAAACCAGGCGGATTTTAGCCAGGAATCTCAGCAACCCGTCCGTCCAGAACGCCGGCGTGGTCATCACGTACAGGCCGCCGCGTTTGAGTATCCTGTAAATCTCTCGGTGCACGGCCGCCAGCTTTGCCGGCTCGATGTGCTCAAATACCGCCAGCATCGTGACGACGTCAAAGTACTCGCCATTAAAAGGAAGCGGTTTGTCGCCGGTAATCTGGCCCTCGACAATCGTGATTCCTTTTTCTTTCAATTCCTTCTGCAGGCCGGGCCGAACATCCTTTTCCAAACCATATTTCTCGGCGAAGCCAACGCCGTCGAGGAACAAGGGGTAGCAGCCGCACCCAATGTCTAATATCCGGCCTTTCTTGCCGGCCAGTTCGATTTGCCTGCGGGCCGCCCTGCATCGTTGCCTTGCGAGGAACAAATCAAGCGGGCCATATCCCCGCACAACGTTAGTATCGGGTTCTGTCTTCATTGCCCGCCGTCAAGGCCTACCCTGCCCTCTTGTTAATACGTTATGCAGTTCACGAAATCTCCAGTTCACCGCGTGAAGCAGGATGCCGAGAAAGAAGCAGCCCGCCGACAGAAGGACCAAGCCGGTCGCAAGTATCGCCAGCGGAACGTGGCGCACATAGTGATTGGGGTCTGTTATGTAATCCTGGACCGGCCTTAATCCCGCCAACAAACCCGCCACCAACAGCACCAGACCTGCGCTGCCGAAAAAAGTCAGCGGCTTGAACGCCCTGAACAAGCTGAATATCTTCCAGAGCACCTTGAAGCCGTCCCGAAAAGTGCTCAGCTTGCTCACGCTGCCGGCGGGTCTCGCCTGGTACGGAACCTGCACCTCCACAATCTTCATCTGATAGTAAAGCATCTGAATGGTCAGTTCCGTCTCGACCTCAAACCCCGATGACACAACGGGAATGAACCTCACCACCCTTTTGTTGAACGCGCGGTAGCCGCTCATAATATCCGTCAGTTTCGCCTTGAACGTCCAATTGACCAGCCGCCTTACAAGATTATTCCCGAAAACGTGCAGCGGCCGGAACGACTGCCCCCGGTAATTCGACAGCCGAGCGCCAACCGCCATATCGGCCTCGCCTGATGCTACCGGCTCTATCAGTTTGTGAACTGCTTCAGCGCCGTATGTATTATCGCCATCGACCATCACGTAGATGTCTGCGTCAACGGCGTCAAACATCCGCTCGATAACAAACCCTTTGCCTTTTCGCGGTTCATTGAAAACCGCGGCCCCGTGTTCCTTGGCTACGGCGGCGGTGGCATCCGTTGAGCAGTTGTCGAAGACGTATATCGCCGCCATCGGCAGCTCTTTTCTAAACTGCTCCACGACTTTGGCGATAGTAACCTCCTCGTTATGACACGGTATGAGAATGGCTATCCGCGGTTCTGTGTGCTTATCCATAAAATTCGCTCCTGACCTTGTCTTGCGGCCTCTTAAGCAAATCCTGTGCCTGCCGGCCTGCGACTTTGCAGGAGTTTCGCAGAATGTCTGCATTTGTTCAAGCGCGATTCGACGCAACCTTACACTTCGTAGCATCGCTTTTGCCCGAAATTGGCGGGATTTAATTTGACAAAACCAATAGAGCCCGTTACACTCCTGCCTTCAGTGATTCTCAGGGAAGATTCGGTTCAGCCACAGAGGGTGATGTTGTTTAACCGTCTATAATTCACGGATGTTTTTGGATGGGCAGGTGCTGTCATACCGGGGCAGTGATTCGTAAAGGAGTATGATTTGGCGGCGCAACGACTGGAAAACATCTTCGCTGAGATACTCGAGCGCGCAAAGACACTCGACCCGGTCAACACCCGCAAGTGGTTTGACAATCTGGGGGCATTGCAGCTTGACGCCGGCCTGCTCGTTATCGGCTGCCCTGATGAGTCGTGCGCCCAGTTCCTCCGCAGTCACTGCAAAACCAGTTTCACCCGGGCTGCACAGCAGATAACCGGCCATCTCATCACCCTTGAGTTCAGAGACGCCGCAGGCATCGCCGTCCCGGCGGGCCAGGGCCGCCGATGCGATGAGCCAAATCTTCACCCCGATTATACCTTTGAAAGCTTCGTAGTGGGCCCCAGCAACCGGCTGGCGCACGCAAGCTGCATCGCCGTCAGCCAGTCGCCCGGCACTACGTACAATCCGCTCTTCATTTACGGCAATTCGGGACTCGGCAAGACGCATCTTCTTCACGCCGTCGGCTGGGAAGCAAGACGAAGATTCCCCGACGCCGTTATTCAACTGCTCAGTTGTGAAGAGTTTGTAAACAGGTTCATCCGCGCCATCGAGAAAGGGGATTTGCCCGGCTTTCAGACCCAAGTCAGGAGCGTCGATGTACTGGTCATAGACGACCTGCAGTTCCTCCGTGAACGCGAGCAGAGCCAGGAGGAGTTTTTTCACACGTTCAACGCCCTCTACACCAGCGGCAAGCAGATTATCCTCAGCGCCGACAGCGCCCCGGCTGACATACCGTCCCTCGAGGAGCGCCTCACAAGCAGGTTCAACTGGGGCTTAGTCACGAGAATTGACCCGCCGAGCTATGAGACGCGAATGGCCATAGTACAAAAAAAAGCCCACCTGCGGGGGCTGGCCGTCGGAGACGACGTCTCCCAGTTTATTGCACAGAAGTTCTGCGCCAATATCAGGGAGTTAGAGGGCGCCCTGACAACTATTTACGCCGTGGCGATGACTACAGGCAGGCAAATCACACTCGAACTGGCGCAAATCGCACTCGACGGCCAAATCGAGTCCGCTACAAGACACATAACCATCACCGACATCATCGACGTTGTTACCCGGCACTTCAATGTCCGACTGGGCGACCTGCAGAGCAAACGCCGCAGCCAGAGCATCACGGAGCCGCGGCAGATTTGTATGTACCTGGCAAGGCAACTGACCAAACACAGCTTGGAAGAAATAGGCGGGCACTTGGGCGGGCGAGACCACACCACCGTTATGCACGCCTGCGGCAAAATCGAGGACTTGCGCAAGCTTGACCCCAAGATGCACGCCACACTCGACGAGCTGGCTAAGCAAGTCACTCAACCAGCAAAGGTATAGCCGGTCCACCCGCACGTTTAGATGCCAAAAATTCTTTGTATTATAGGACTTCCAGCCGACCGAAACCGCTTTTTTTACCCCTTGGCCATTGACCTCGCCCCGTCATTGTGTTAAGATACATAAAATACAACAGGATTGTTACCTTGCGGCCATAAATGGGGGATTCCCACATCCCACCCCTTGGTCGTATCTAAGGAGGAGTGAAGGATGCGTGGGAAATGTCGTTTCATCAGCCCGCCAGCACGCCAAACTTGTATCCCTAACCACTTTAGGAGCTGTTCAATGAAATCCGCTACAGCCACAGCATTAAAAGCCGCTTTCGCAATGTTGGTCATCGCCCTCGTCGCCCAATCAGCCCTCGGCGCCATCGCGTTCGACAGCGCCAGCTCCAAGTATGACAGCAATGATGTTGCGGTCATTACCTGGCCGCATACCATAGGCGGCGGCTCAGACCGTATCCTGATAGTCGGCGTTGCCGCTGAAGACAGCAGTGCCAGCGACCTGGTCATAAGCAGCGTCAAGTTCAACAATGTGACTATGAATCTGGTGGCTGGTTCAAGCATAACTGCCAATCCGACTGGGACAATGCAAAAGACAGACCTTTACTATCTGCTTAACAGCAGCTTACCAGCAGCCGGCAGCTATACTGTAACCGTTACTTATGCCGGCAATGTCGCCAACCGCCACGGCGGCGCAATCTCATTGACGGGTGCTGCCCAGGGGCCGAGAGAAGCGGTTGTGACCAACTCCAACTCCAGCCAATACACAATATCCACGAACATCACGACCATAAGCGACGGCGCGTGGGTGGTTGATGTTGTGGGCTGCGGCAATTCTGGTTCCTTTACAACTACAACCAGCGGGATGACGGAGCGATGGGACGTTTCTGCCAGTAGTGCAACCGGAGCAGGCAGTACGAAACCAGTCGCTACAGCCGGACAGACCACGATGAGCTGGCAGCACAGCCAGCAAACCGGGTTGACCCGTCTTGCACACTCGGTCGCCGCTTTCAGCCCGGCGGGGGTGATTGTGAATCAGCCGCCCACCGTCAATGCGGGCGTTGACCAGCATATAACCTGGCCGGTATATACCGTTCAACTCAACGCCGCCGTTACCGACGACGGGTTGCCCAATCCGCCTGCCACTGTATCCAAGGCGTGGAGCAAGGTGAGCGGCCCGGGGACAGTTTCATTTCAGCCCAATGCCAGCGCGGAAGACCCGATTGCGAGTTTTTCGAAGTACGGCGATTACACCCTGCGCATAGACGTTAATGACGGCCAACTGGCCGCCTCGGACCAAGTCAACATATATGTTCACGATTCAGGCAAGCGGACCGGCGACCTGAACTACGACGGCAATGTTGACTGGCTCGATGTGAATATCTTTGTTGACCAGTGGCTTGATGCCGGTTGTTCAGGACCTTACTGCGCCGATTTGGACGGCGCCAACGGCGTCAACTTTGTTGATTTTGCCCTGCTTGCTTTCAACTGGCACTTCGTTGTCACGCCGCCGTCGCTGGTCATCAACGAGATTATGGCCTCCAACAGCACAACCATCGCCGATGGCCAGGGCCAATACGACGACTGGATTGAAATATACAATCCCAGTTCTGCAGCAGTTAACATCGGCGGTATGTACGTAACAGACGACCTCAATGAGCCGGACAAATGGCAAATACCCACCGGCTATTCGGCCCAGACGACTATCCCGGCTTATGGCTATCTCCTTCTGTGGGCAGACGACGATGAACAGGATGGGCCATTACACCTCAGTTTTCAGTTATCCGCAGGCGGAGAATCATTCGGGCTGTACGACAGCTCATTGAACCTGGTTGACAGCATCGAGTTCGGCGCACAGGCAGGCGACGTCTCTTACGGCTGCTACGCGGATGCCACCGAGAACTGGCGATATATGGGCGACCCCACGCCCGAAGCACAAAATAAAGACGGCTGGCTGGGCATCGTCGATGATGTCGAAATAAGCCATCTTCACGGCTTCTACGACAGCAACTTCGTGGTAGAGCTCTTCTGCAACGATGGCAGCGCCACGATAAAGTACACCCTTGACGGCAATACCCCGACTGGTACGGTCGGGACCGTGTATAACCCCAAC
>CAYGVZ010000141.1:0-7680 GCA_964353475.1 uncultured Pirellulales bacterium
GTCGGCGCCGGTAAAGACAATTGAGCGGCTTTTCATAGTATCGTCGCGGACGAGAATTGTGCCGTCGGCGTACTTGCATGTAAGCATCCTGAAATCGCGGCCATCAGGAGGATAAATCTCAACGGGGCCACTGCTATCCATTCCAAGCCCCCACTGGGCAATATCGAAGTGGTGTGCGCCCCAGTCGGTCATCATCCCGCCGGAGTAATCGTCGTAGTCGCGCCAGTGAGCCCATCTTTCAATCCCAGCCGGAGGGGCAAGGACTGAATGATACGGCCGATACGGCGCAGGCCCCAGCCACATATTCCAGTCGAGATTATCGGGCAGCGGTTCTGCGGGCAGGTCGCAACGATGGGAATGCATGGGAAACTCGGAGACGTTTATGTCCACCGCCACGGCCTTCACCTTGCCGATATACCCGTTGCGTACGAGTTCGCAGGCGTGTCGGAAGCGCGAGTCCGAGCGCTGCATAGAGCCGGTCTGGAAGACGCGGCCGTGTCGGCGAACGGCCGTGACCATTTGCCTCGCCTGGCCAATGGTAAGTGAAAGGGGCTTTTCACAGTAAATGTCTTTGCCTGCCTGACAGGCGAGCACAACCATCGCAGCGTGCCAGTGGTCTGGTACTGCGATGACTACGGCGTCAATGTCGGGCCGCGCGAGCACTTCACGGAAATCCGCGTGAACATCGCATCCCCTGCCATACCTGCGCTCAACCATTGCACGTGCGTTTTCCGCCTTCTGCGAATCGACGTCGCAGACGGCGACGACACGGCAGTCGGGCTTATCAAGAAAATCCCACAGCAGGCCACCCCCCTGCATACCAACGCCGATAAAGCCGAGCGTAATATGATTGGCCGGTGTGGCCGCGACAGCCGCAGAACGTATCAGATACGGAAATGAAAAAAAACCTGCCGCTTGTGCGGTTGTTCTGAGAAACTGTCTTCGTGACATTTTCTCTTTCGCTGCCATTTTATACCTTCTGAATCGTAAATCTAAAATCGTAAATCTAAAATCATCTTTACAGCCGCCAGGGGCTTCGCATCGGGCGAACAAGCATCCGGTTTGCGTCCTGGTCGTTGAGGAAAATCTCCCTGGCCGGGTCCCAGCGCAATTTGCGTCCGAGGCGAACGGCTATGTCGTCTATATGACAGACCGTATCGGAACGCACCGCGGACTCAATCGGACATATTGTTTTCCTGCGTGAGAGGACACACTCAACAAAGTTACGGGCGTGGTTATTACTATAGTACAGTCGCAAGTCGTCCGGGGACAGGGCGATTCGAAGGAGCGACGACGGCTTGGCGCGAAGCGTGTTACGACTGGCGAAAATCCAGCCGTCCGTGCCGATAAAAAGGACGCCCATCCAGGGTAGTTCAGGGAAGCCATTCTGCTTGGCGTAATCCCGGACGGCCTTTCCATCCATATGAAGAACCTTCACACCGTTAGCGTAGGTATGCGTGATGTTCCACGCGGTAATGGCGGTGGCAAGTCCGTCGGTCGGGACCTCGCCCGTGCCTTCAATTTCGATTGGGCCGGTATCGTCGGCGTTTGCCGCCCACTGTGCAATATCAACATCGTGTATCCCCCAGGCGCCGCTTATACCGCCTAAGCAGTAATCACGAATGGACCCCCAGGCGGAAGAGCATCGTTGAGCCGAGTATGGCGCCCAAGGGGCGGGGCCAAGCCACATATTATAATCGAAACCGGGTGGGACGGGTTCGGCCGGCGGCTCGGGCGGCGGGTTTTCCCTTTCGCCTCCGCCCACCCCGCCCAGGACAACGGTCTTGAGGTCTCCAATTTTTTTGTTTCGGGCAAGCTCGCAGGCAAATCGAAAGTTGTAACTGGACCTTTGCTGGGTACCGAACTGAAACACGCGGCCGGTCCGGTGAATTTCATCACGCAGAACCTGCGCCTCCTGCACGCTCATACCGAGGGGTTTTTCGTGATACATATCCTTGCCGTTGCGGGCGGCTTCGAGGGCAATCAGGACGTGCCAGTGGTCGGGGGTGGCGTTGACTATGGCATCAATGTCCTTGCGCGCCAATAGTTCACGAAAATCGCTGTACGTTGCGCAGGCGCTGTCGCCATATCGCTGGTCAACAGTATTTTTGGCGCGGAGGCGTGCACTCTCGCGAACGTCACAGACGGCTGCGACGTGGACATCAGCCATACCGGAAAAGTGTCTAAGATGGCCGCTTCCCATTCCGCCGACGCCTATGCAGCCCAATACAACTCGCCGGCTTGGAGGGACGGCGCCATCCGCCCCTATTGCCGCGGCTCTTACCAGAGCGGGCAAACCTATCGCCCCTGCCGTCTGTGCGACCCGTGCAAGGAATGCGCGTCTGTTCATTTTGTTAACGGATGGCATAGATAATCTCAGATATGCCACGGGCTTCGCATCGAACGAGACAACATTCGATTTGCATCCTTGTCGCCTGCAAACTGTTCCCTGACAGGGTCCCACTTCAGCGGGCGATTCAGACGATATGCGATGTTGCCGAGGTGACAAACTGTAATCGAGTGATAGCCGGTTTCCACGTCCGCAACGGGACGGCGGCGTGTCCGGATGCACTCGAAGAAATTGTCCTTGTGGTTGTCGCTGTGGTAGAGGCGAATCTGGTCGGGGCGAATTGTGACAAGGGCAAGCGATTTCGGTTTGGTGCGAAGCCATTCGCGGTGCATTTCAACAGTTCCTTCGGTGCCTTCAACGAGAATCGAGTATTGCTGATAGTCGGCCGGCTCGATGCGCGCCATAGTGACGCCGTTTGCATATTTGAAACTGACTTGTCTCTTTCCGTCGGGCGGATAGATTTCGACCGGGCCGCTTGTGTCCATTCCGAGGGCCCACTGGGCGATATCAACCTGGTGTGCACCCCAGTCGGTGAAGTTGCCGCCGGAGTAATCCCAGTAGCTGCGCCAGCCCCTGGCAATGCGACTGTTATAAGGTCTGAAAGGCGCAGGTCCAAGCCACATATCCCAGTCGATATAATCGGGGACAGGTTCGGCGGGCAGGTCACAGTCCCGGGCGTGGCCCTGCACACCCACCAGGATGGATTTGACCTGGCCGATGTAACCGTTGCGGACAAGCTCGCAGCCGTGGCGGAAAAAGTACCCCGAACGCTGCTGGCTGCCGGTTTGAAAGACGCGATTGTAAAATCTCGCGGCCTTGACCATTGCCTTACCCTCGGCGACTGTGAGGGAAAGCGGTTTCTCGCTGTAGATGTCCTTGCCTGCTTTTGCCGCCTCGATTGCCGGTATCGAATGCCAGTGGTCGGGCGTTGCGATGAAGACCGCGTCTATGTCGGTGCGTGCCAGCAACTCTCGAAAATTCCTGTAAACAGCACAGTCATTTTTGCCGTAGGCCTCGCTGACGGTTTCAATTGCCCTGTCGAGGTTATTCTTATTCACGTCGCAAAGGGCCAGCACTCGGACATCAGGTCTGCGCACAAGTTCCCGCAGATGTCCCCTGCCCATACCGCCGATGCCGATTGAGCCGACGGTAATCCTGTTGCTCGGTGCAGCAGCGCCCGCCGCGAGCGCCGCCTCGCGTATCAGATAAGGAAATGAGAGCAAACCCGCTGTTTGTGCGGATGCTCTGATAAACTGCCTTCTTGATATCCTCTCTTTCGCCGTCGTTTTAGCCATTCTCAATCGTAAATTATAAATTATAAATCAGAAATCATCTTCACGGCCGCCACGGGCTTCGCATCGGCCTCGAGGTCATACGATTCGCTTCGGCATCGTTGGTTATCAGTTCGCCCTGTGGGTCCCAGTGCAATTTTCTGCCGGTCAGCATTGCGATATTGAGCAGATGACAAATAGTCCCGGTGCGATGACCCACCTCGGCAGGCGCTACCGGCTGCGTCCGCGCCTTGACGGCATCTAAGAAGTTGCGGTGATGTTCCGGGCTTCTGCCCAAGTGGATTTCGTTCGGGCCGATGGACTGCTGCAACAGGTCAGCGGGGTCTGCTTCGAGCCGTCCGCCGTGGATATGAATGAAAATCCAGCCGTCGCTGCCTTCGAGTTTCAAGCCGCGCGGCTCCTTGCTTGTCCCAATCATCCGCACGCCGTTGGCGTACTTGCACTCAAACTCGTATTCCATAAATGCGTTGAAAAGTCCGCTGCGAGGCGCCGTGCCCCGTGCCCATAGTTCGACCGGGCCTGTGCCGTCGACGTCGTTGATGAATTGCGCCAGGTCGATTATATGTGCGCCGCGGTCAGTCATTTCTCCGCCGCCGTAATCGAGTATGAACCGCCACCAGAAGTGACTGCGCTCTTTGGTATATTCAACCTTGGGCGTCGGCCCCAGCCAGAAATCATAGTCGAGTGTGGCGGGGACGGACATTGTCGCCGGCATCGTGGTACTCTGCATAATCTTCTTGTGATGCGGGTCGCTGTTTGGCAGGTTCACCGTTATCGTGTGGAGTTTGCCGATTCGTCCGTTTCGCACCAACTCGGCGGCAAAACGAACGGAATCGTTTGACCGCTCGTGGCTGCCGGTCTGCAAAATCCGCGAGTGTTTTTTCACCGCCTCGCAGACGGCCCTGCCCTCGGCAATCGTGTTGGTGAGGGGCTTCTCGCAGTAGATGTCCTTACCCGCCTGTGCAGCGGCGACGCTGATTACGCCGTGCCAGTGGTCCGGCGTGCAGACCGTCACGGCGTCAATATCAGGTCGGGCGAGCAGCTCACGGAAATCCCCGTAAGCGGCGCAGCCCTTGAAATCCCCCGCAGGTGACCTTCCGGCATAGTATGTCTCAACGGCCTGTTTTGCGGGTTCAAGACCGAGCCACGAGCTGCCCTGGTTTTGGAAACGCCTGTCAACATCGCAGACGGCCACGACCTGCACGTCCGGGTTCTGCATAAAGGCCCGCATATTGTACGTGCCCTGGCCGCCCACGCCTATGCAGCCCATCACAATGCGATTACCTGGCAGAGCCGCGGCGCCCTTTCCAAGCGCAGAGGATGACACAATGTGTGGAAATGAATAAACACCTATAGCCAGGCCGGCAGTATTTCTGAAAAACCGGCGCCGACTAATCTTCAAACTACTGTTCACTTGTCGGCTTCTCTGTAACTGAAAATGCCTGAAAAACTATTTGTCAAACTGTGCGTCAAACGCCACCGCAGAGGGCTTGAAGTCCGCCTTCTTGATGTATTCGCAGGCCTCTTTCGCGCCGTGCTCGCGGTCCATTCTGCTGTCTTCCCATTCGACCGAAAGCGGTCCCTGATACCTGATGTCGTTGAGCGCAACGACGATTTCCTCGAAGTTGATGTCCCCGTGGCCGATGGAGCGGAAGTCCCAGTAGCGGCGGGGATCGGCGAATTCGGTATGCCCGCCGAACACGCCCACGCTGCCATCGCCGTGTCCCCACCATACGTCCTTCATATGCGTGTGGAAAATCCTGTCGGGGAAGGTGCGGATAAACTTCACATAGTCAACACCCTGATAGCCGAGATGGCTCGGGTCGTAATTGAAACCGAAACACTTGTGGCCTTTGACGGCTTCTATCGCTCGGCCCGCCGAGGCGATATCAAATGCAATCTCAGTCGGATGGACTTCAAGGGCAAATCTTATGCCTTCGGCCTTGAAGGCGTCGAGGATGGGGATGAATCGTTTTGCGAAATCGTCGTAGCCCGCCTGTATCATCGCAGGCGACACGGGCGGGAACGAATAGAGCAGATGCCATATCGAGCTGCCCGTAAAGCCGTTGACGACCTTGACGCCAAGTTTCTTTGCCGCCTTGGCGGTCGCAATCAGTTTCTTTGCTGCACGCTTGCGGACACCCTCCGGTTCGCCATCGCCCCAGACATCCGGCGGCAGGATGCACTTGTGCCGTTCATCTATATTGTCGCAGACCGCCTGGCCGACCAGATGAGTTGAGATAGCGAATACCTTGAGGTTGAATTCGCGGAGCATTTCGCGCTTCTGTTTGCAGTACTTATCGTCAGCAAGGGCCTTATCGACCTCGAAGTGGTCGCCCCAGCAGGCCAGCTCTAATCCGTCGTAGCCCCAGCCGGCCGCCTTCTCCGCTAACGTCTCAAGTGATAAATCGGCCCACTGGCCCGTAAATAATGTGACTGGTCTTGCCATTTCCCATTCTCCTTAACCACAGATTACACAGATTTCACTGATTTTCTGTCTTCCGTCCTCTGTCCTCTGTCTTCTATTTTTTCATCGGCGTCCATTTTTGCCTGCTCTTGGTGCTGGCGACAACGGTTTCAATAAACAGCATACCGCGGACGCCTTCATCGACGCCGGGGAAATCGGTCATAAGCGCACTCGCCTTCTCGCCCGCAATCGCGCACTTAACCGTCTCGGCGAAGTTGCGGTAATTATTGGCGAACGCCTCGATGAACGCCTCGGGATGGCCTGAGGGCAGTCGGGTATTGCGGCCTGCCGCTGGGCTGTATTCGGCGACGTAGCCGTTGCCTCGCTTCCAGACCTGTTCCGGCTCATTGTTCTTGCACACATATAGATAATTCGGATGCTCCTGATGCCATTCCAAACTGCTTTTTTCGCCATGCACCCAGATAGCCAGGTTGTTCTCCTCGCCGATTGATATCTGGCTCGCGTGGAGGACGCCCTTTGCGCCGCTGTCGAACTTAATCAGGCAGTTCACGTCATCGTCGTTCTTGCGGCCTTCGACGAACGTGGTCAATTCCGCACACACGTGTGTAATTCGCAAGCCCGTGATGTACTCAGCTAAGTTCGCCGCGTGAGTGCCGATATCGCCGACGCAGCCGCCCGCGCCGGTCTGCTTGGGGTCGGTCCGCCAGCTCGCCTGCATTTGGCCCGTCTTCTCAAGTGCCGTTGCGAGCCAGCCCTGCGGGTACTGCACCACAACCTTGCGGATATTGCCCACATCGCCCTTGCGAACCATACATTTCGCTAACTTCACCATCGGATAACCGACGTAGTTGTGCATCAGGCCGAAAACCAGGCCGGTCTTTTTAACAAGCGCCGCAAGCGTCTTTGCCTCTTTGCTGGTCATCGTCATTGGCTTCTCGCACATCACGTGAAAGCCCGCCTTGAGGAAATCCCTCGCAATCGGAAAATGCCAGTTGTTCGGCGTGGTGACGGCCACAAAATCAATCCGTTCATTAGCCGGCAGTTTCAATTCCGCCTTAATCATCTCGCCGTACGTACCATAGACCCGTCTCGGGTTAAGAGCCAGCTCTTTGCCCATTTGCTTTGATTTTTCGGGATTGATATCGAACGCCCCCGCCACCAATTCCACCTCGCCGTCCAGGCGGGACGCCTTGCGATGCACCTCTCCGATAAACGCCCCCGGCCCTCCGCCTATCAACCCCATCCGCAGCTTCCTGTCGAGCAACATATCCGTTCCTTTCAATATCGGTATGTGACAAAGCTTTTCTATTCGGCTACGATGGCGGTAGTTTAATCGCCCCCATACCTGCTGTCAATCCTCTAATAGCGCCGATTTCACCGCAGGAATCACCACAGGACGCCAGGGCCCGAAATTATTTCCAATCCAGGATTCCTCTGATTATCCGGCAAAAAACGAATATATCCGGCACGGCGAAGATGCTATAATTGCCGTTTTCAGATTTTGGCGAAAAGTGATGACTACCGAGCATATACGAAATTTTTCAATAATAGCGCATATAGACCACGGCAAGAGCACCTTAGCCGACCGGATACTCGAATTGACCGGGGCG
>CAYGVZ010000142.1:0-7647 GCA_964353475.1 uncultured Pirellulales bacterium
TGTTGTATGACACAGGTGTGACTCCCGGCCTTAAGAAAACAGTATATCGCCAAACTGGAAACAAAAGCAAGTGTTTTTCCACCACCAAGTCACCAAGACACAAAGGTCTTACTTTATTTCTTCTAAAAAATCCCGTGTTAATCCGCGTCTAATTTATCCAATTCTCTGTGTGCTCTGCGACCTCTGTGGCAGAAAAAACCGTTTCAATCCTTTTGGCCGTGTCTGTCAGGTTTTCAACTGCTCAAGCAAACGCTGGCGGACTTTGGTGAAGAAATCGAGATAACACTGCTGGCAATAATCGGGGTAGGTGTAATCGAACGGCTGCCAGGCGCCCTTGTCATACACAAGCGTAACTTCCGCGTACATCATATTGCCGATGTATATACGGTGCGAGTAGTTCTTTGTTGTCGCCAATACCAGCTTCGACGGTTCGACAAAGCCGGGGTCAAGATTGACCGGCCGAGACAGGTCTGTGCTCAGCCGGCGGGCAAGTTCCTGCTCTATCTCGTTTGTCGTATGTTTCACCTCGGCAAGTGTGCCGGGGTCAACCAGCTTTTCGATGCTTACGAACCGCCTGAGGATATTCGACCCGGCCTGCTCTTCGTAATAATCCGTCTGGGTGAACGGCCATATATCACTAAGCAAGTCGATTTGGCCCAATCGTCCTGCTGTGGCGTCTTCCGCGGCCTCCAGACACCTGCTGTCCGCGGCGAGAATGCCGACAATCAACTTCACCGGCTGCGGCTGTTTCAGGTCCCACACCATTGGTTTTTCATCTATTCAGTTTTTCTTTAAGGGTTTTAACGATTTCCACGACTTTCGCAGAAACGTCTCCTGCCGCGACCTTTGAAACGGTCGCCTCGCTGCGGAGTTTCACTTCGACGTTGCCCTCGGCCAGGGCCTTCTTGCCGACGGTGATGCGGACGGGAATGCCGATGAGGTCCGCGTCCTTGAATTTCACGCCCGCTCGCTCGTCCCGGTCGTCCAACAGGACGTCAACGCCTTTATCGAGAAGGTCTGCGTATATCTTCTGGGCAGTATTGACGACCTGCGAATCATCCTGGTTCAAGGTAACGATAATAACCTCAAAGGGGGCTATGCTTATCGGGAATATGATGCCGTTGGCGTCGTTGCCCGCCTCGATTGCAGAGGCGACGATGCGGTTTACGCCGATGCCGTAACAGCCCATAAGGCAGGGATTCTCTTTGCCGGTTTCGTCTAAGAATTTGCAGCCGAGCTTGGTAGAGTATTTTGTTCCGAGTTTGAACACCTGTCCCACTTCGATGCCGCGCTTGAACAAAAGCTTTTTCCCATTATGCGTGTCCCCTTCGACGGCGTTTCTGATATCGGCGACGATGACGTTGTCGCCTGTGAGCGGGAAATCCCTGTCGGGAACAACATTTCTTGTGTGATAATCGGTCTTGTTTGCGCCCGTAACGCCGACGGGCATAGTGGCGACGGCGTGGTCGATGATCATTTTATGAACCTTCCCTGCTAAACCTATCGGGCCTGCAAACCCGACTTTAGCGCCGGTTGTCTTTTCAATAATTGCCGGCTCTGCAAGTTCGGCGTGCTTGCCGCCGAGGACTTGCGTGAGTTTTTCGGGATTGATGTCGTGGTCGCCGCGAACAAGGGCTGCGACTATGGCACCGCCCGATGAATAAATGAGCGTTTTAATCATATCCGCTGGCTTTGTTTTCAAAAACGCGCAGACGGCTTCGATAGAACCAACATTGGGGGTGTGGACTTCCTGAGGTGCGGGGAGATTCTTCTGATTCGCAGAAACCCCCAGGCAGGCCTGGGGGCTAACCTGGCTCGGAATGACAGAAGGGGCGTCAACGGCGGCCTTTTCGATGTTGGCGGCGTAGGAGCCATCCTCGGTATAGACGATAACGTCCTCGCCGTTTTCGCAGGGGATAGTGAACTGATGCGACCCGGAGCCGCCCATCTCGCCTGATTCCGCCTCGACTATGACGTACTCAAGCCCGCAGCGTTTGAATATCCGCTTGTATGTCTCGTACATCTTCCAGTATTCTTTGTCCAAGCAATCCGCCGATGCGTGGAAGCTGTATGCGTCTTTCATAATGAATTCACGGCTGCGAAGCACGCCGAACCGCGGACGGAATTCATCACGGAACTTAAAGCTGATTTGATACAGGTTCATCGGCAGTTGCTTGTACGACTTGATTTCGTTTGCGGCAACGCTTGTTACGACTTCCTCGGCAGTCGGCGCAAGGACGTTGCCTCTGCCGTGCCGGTCCTCGAAATGAGCCATAGTCGGGCCGTAATCAACGTCGCGCCCGGTCTGCTGCCACAACTCTATCGGCTGGACTGAAGGCATAAGGATTTCCTGTGCGCCGGCCCTGTTCATTTCCTCGCGGACGATGTTTATCACCTTAAGCAGGCATCGCCAGCCCAGCGGCAGATATGTATATGTCCCGCTGGCAAGTTTGCGCATCAGACCGGCGCGAAGCATAAGTTTATGACTCGGAATCTCCGCATCAGCGGGGGCTTCCTTGACGGTTGGAATCAACATTCGGCTGTATCGCATATTCGTCCTTCGTTTTACGTCGTGCGTATTGCGTCAGTGGATATTGTTCTGTGCGGTATTTATAGCCCAAAAACCGGCCCGCTGCAAGCCAATACCCGAATCGGCGGGCAGGACGCAGGTTTGGGGGCAATTGTGGCTGTTGTTTCCGCAAAAACTCCTTGACAGAACAGCAGTGGCCGCAGTAGAATTATATCAGTCGGAGATAAAACCTGTAAATCGAGTGGGAATGCGTGGAGGATTCATTATGCACACCTCAAGATGTGTGGCCGGAGTGGCGGCAATGCTCCTTTTCTTTGCAGCATCGGCTGCGCTCGCTGTTGGCTATTTGTGGACGAATGGGTCGGGCGCGGGCGACTGGTTTACGCCGACCAACTGGGACCCAGAGGGTATTCCCGGCAGTGTTCCGGGCAGGGATGATAGCGTCTGGATAGATACTGCGCTGCCAGGTGAGGTGAACTATCCTGTCCTGGGCAGCACCCAAAGTGCAATTGTCACGGGCCTTTGTGTGAGCAGCGATATGAACGAAACACATAATACCTGGCTGACCGTCAAAGGCAATCTTATCGACACCGGCGATTGGCTCGTAGTCGGCAACTGGTGGATGGGCGATGCCAATACGCCCAAGGGCACACTAATAATCGATGACGGCAACGTGAATATGACAGGAGATAACGGCACGCTGGGCCGCGCATGGTTCGGCTACAGGAACAGAGGCGACCTCATCGTCAACGGTGGAATGTTTTCTCTTAATCAGCTCGAGCTGGGGATCGGCGATGATTGTCCCTGTTCTGACTCAGAGGGTACTCCTCCTTGCGCCGCCGAAGCGCCAGGGCATTCTTTTTCGCATCTCAACGCCGGAACGATTGAGGTTCGCGACTATGACGCCTTCACAATGAGGAATGGCTACCCGTCGTGCGGGTTCGTCGGAGCTGTTGAATGGGGCGATATCTCGAAAACGTGGCTCGATATAAGAAACGGCACGATGATTATCAATGGCAATGAAACCTATCTGGTTAGGCATTACCGCGACGAGGGATGGATGACGGCGTACGCTGTTGGGACAGTGGAAGACGGCAACATCGCAAGTAATGAGCGGGCGGAACTAGTGATAGATTACGATTGGCGCAGTCCTGAAAAAACAACGGTGACTGCCTATCAAGCGGAACCCAACCAGGCATATAACCTGAAACCCGAGCCATACACGGACGGCATAATTCCCTTGCCCGTGCTCACATGGAAGCCCGGCGATAAAGTCGCATACGGCGGCACGGGACAGAAAGGCAACGGCCATCATGTATTCCTCCATACCAACAAGACCTGGGTGGATTTCGCAAACCTGAGCTATCCGGTAGGGGAACAATTCGGGCATATTATAGGGGCACAAGACAGCAACAGTTTCTCTGTTGCAGAAAATATGTGCGGCCCCCTTCACTTAAGTACAACATATTACTGGCGTGTCCTCGAAGCCAACGACGGCAATGTATGGAAAAGTCAGGTACAGGCATTCAGAACTTTAAACGGGGGTTGTTCTTCCCGGCCGTTCGGGGGGTCAAAAATTGCCGCTCAGCAGGTAAATCTGTTGTGGTGCACATCGGGGCTGGACGAGTCCGACCTTTATTTCGGTGAGGACTTTAACGACGTGAACAGCGCGACTGTTTCCAATCCCAAAGGGGTGTATCTGGGACGGCAAAGCGAACCGAATTACACCGTTAGCGGTCTTCAGATTGGAAAAACTTATTATTGGCGGCCTGACGTAATTGACCGGTGCGGAAACATCTACGAGAGGGGCTATGTGACCTGGTTTGTGATTGTCAGTCCCTGTGATTTTAACCACGATGATATTGTCAACTTCAAAGACCTCGCCCGTTTTGCGGAATACTGGATGAACGATTGCGGAGGCATTCCCAGCAACTGTCACCTCGTCGATATCTCACCGCCGTTTGCGGGCGATGACCGGGTCGATATGTCAGACCTGGATGTCTTCGCCGACTGCTGGCTCTGGATGCTTCAATAGGATATACGCCGTCGGCAACAGGCATCTGAGCTTAATGGTGACTGCGGCGTTTTTAGGCCGTTGGTGGCTGCGGATATGAGGCCGGAAAGGGCCAAAACAGCGTTTTCCCGCCCAAAAACCGATGTGGCAAGAAACTGTGCGGGATCTGGGAATGGCTATTGACACAATGCTGATAAATGTGCTACAGTATCGTTATTAGGAACAAAACGGTCTGTTGCAGCATTCCTGCCAATGGCTGCAGTTATCATTCACACCCGAAAGTCGTTGTGTACACACGCGAACGGTGAACTAAAATGTTGTGGAGCAAACAAAGAGGGCAGGGTGAAGGCATATCTGAAAGGAGGAGTTCTATGGACAAAAAGCATTTCTGTTTAGTTTGGTCTGTTTTATTCATTGCCGCTGTGGTTGTGGGCCCCGGTGTCGCTCGGGCGGTGGACGTCAACACGCCGATTACAGACAGCGTCTGTATAAGTTCGGGCCCGACCGAGCAGTATCCGGAAATGACGCGATACTGGAAGGATAACATCTATGAAACGCGCGGGAGCGGCGGCGCCTACTGCACCGGCGGAGTTCCCACTGGCGGCGCGCGGCCGATTCTGTGGAAGTGGGCGATGACCAGTTATCAGTACAAGTATGTCGTTGTCCCGTCGCAGGTCTATGTGGTCGTCCCTTCACCGTGGGGCGCCTGGGCCGATGCGAGGTTCCGTTTCGTGACGAACCCCAAGGTCTGGGATAAGACAACCTGCACGTGGGATAAGTATGTCGGCAATGCGGACTGGCGGACAATGTGGGGAGTACCTTCGAACCAGAACGACCCGAACAACGTCGTAGGTTACCTTGATGCGCACGGCGAGATTACGGGTGGATGGTGGGCACCTGCCACCTTCGACGGCAATATACCCGGCTCGCTGGTACAGGACTGGCTCGACAATCCGGCGGCGAATTATGGTGTGGCATTCTGGGACTGGCCGCCTTACTCGGCGGCTGCGTGCCCGACCAATGAACTGGGGTACCACGGCGGAGCACCGTATCTGTTCTTCCAGGCGATTCGAATAGATGATTTGGCCACAGGGGCAAATCCGGCCAGCGGGGCAACGGAAGTTGCGCCGATTGGCATTGTGCTGAGCTGGGTTGCGGGAGATAACGCCGGCGCACACGACGTCTATCTCGGTACAAACTTCAGTGATGTCAACACAGCCAGCAGGACCGTCGATCCCAACGGTGTGCGCAAGAGCGTTGGGCAGATCGTCACGTTTTATCCAACGGTCGGCTCGCTCAACCTTGATTACGGTGTGAAGTACTACTGGCGAATCGACGAGGTAAATTCCATAACCAGCTTGCCCTACAAGGGCAAGGTCTGGTTCTTCACGACCACCGCCGGCAAGGCAAGTGACCCGCTGCCGCGAGACACTTCAACAAACGTTGAGAGCCCTGCGCTGCTGAGCTGGACGCCGGGCCGATATGCAGGCGCGACAAACGGGCACGATGTCTATCTTGGCACCAGCCAGGCCGACGTAACCAACGCCACTACCGGCAATCCGCTTGGCGTTTACAAGGGCCAGCGAACCGACCCGAACTTCCTGGCGGAGGGTCTGGCGGTACTGAAGACGTATTATTGGCGAATCGACGAGGTGAACGGGGCAGGTCCCGCACCCGGATTGTGGAAAGGCGACATCTGGCGATTCGCGACCGCCGCCGGCAAGGCGCGGAATCCAAGCCCGGCCGACGGGACTGCTGTTGCCAGTCCTCACGACGTGAATCTGATTTGGACCAGGAGCGAGGCATGCCGTCTTTACTGGGAGCACAATGTCTTCTTCGGGACCGACTTCAACGAGGTCAACACCGCGACGCCAACCGTTTATCCACACGTGACATACGTGCAGCGTGACGTGAACAACTACCCGCTGTCACCGCTTGAATTCAGCAGGGCCTACTATTGGCGTGTTGACGAGGTCAACAGTCCGACCGTGATTATCAGGGGAGACGTCTGGAGCTTTGTCGTCCCGGAGTATATCACCATTGAGGACTTCAATGCATACACGAGTGATATAGAGTTGCACGTGAACTGGGACCCGAATGACTGGCCCGGTTGCTCGAGCAGTACCGGTACCGGCGCCTGGGTGTACGACGACGCTTATGATATGCGCTTTACATACGACAACAACGGTACGGATGCCTCCAACGACTTCTATTCTGAGATACGGCGCGACTTCGGTCCGGCCGGCGTCAACTGGACGGTCGGCAGCGCTACACAACAGCCAAAAGCGCTTGCACTGTCGTTCCGCGGTCAGGCGGCCAACCAGGCGCATCCTACTTACGACAGGATGTTTGTCTGTGTCACCGATACCAACAGCCACCAGTACGCCGTCAATCACTCTGACCCGAATGCTCAGAAGAACGGAAACTGGCTCGAGTGGAACATTGCCCTGACGCAGTTCAGCAGCCACGGTGTGGACCTCCGTTACGTCAGGTATCTGTCGCTGGGTTTTGGCAAGCAGTGCAACTACACGTCACAACTCGGCGGCGTGGGCCAGGTCTTGTTTGACGACATAAGGTTGTATGTGCCCAGATGCGTCGCTGAATACGGGCCAACGGGCGACCTCACGGACGATTGCACTGTCAACCTGGACGACCTTGACTTTATAGCAACCGACTGGCTCAATGCAGACGCTAATCTCATTATAGAAGACATGAACGAGCCAAACGCTCCGGTGCTGTGGTACATGTTTGACGACGGCAACGGGACGGAAGCGCTGGATTCCGCCGGGGACAACAACGGCGTAATACTGAACCTGACCAACCCGTGGAGGACATCGGGCGGATACGACGGCGGTGGGTATCTGATGTTTAGCGGCGCCGGCGGCGATATGGAGATTGACCCGTGCCTGTTCACCGACCACATCGGTGAGAACATCACAATTTCGGTCTGGATCAAGTGTGATGCCCAGAACTATCCGCAGGGTGCTACGTGGTCGCCTCTAATACGGGCGTGGGCCTCACCGGAGCCGTCTATGGACATCTGGTGTCCGACACCCACCTGGACGCCGGACTTCCCGTCAGGTCCTCAGGTCCACTTCCGCTT
>CAYGVZ010000143.1:0-7617 GCA_964353475.1 uncultured Pirellulales bacterium
AGTTGTTGTAGGGATGGTTTTCCGTCATGGGCTCTTCAACGGCGTCTCCATAGAAGGATGCGGAGGAGGCATAGATCAATCGCTTGATCTTGTTGGCTACACAGGCCTCAAGGACATTGAAGGTACCGCGTATGTTCACGTCAAAGGCCGACCGGGGGAATTCATAACACTGCAGGAGCCAAAGGGCGGCTAGGTGCACCACGGCATCCATCCCCTGCATGGCGGCATCGAGGATATCGGTCTGGAGAACATCCCCTCCGTTCTCGAATATTCGACAGCGGGGATCCTGCAATGCTTTTTCCACGTTGGCATAGGTCCCGCGACAGAAATTATCGAAGATGAGAACCTCCTGAACATCTTCCCTGAGCAGCTCTTCCACCACGTGAGACCCGATGAGCCCAGCGCCTCCGATAACCAGGATCTTGCTACCCCGAACATCCATCCACTTCACTCCTCACTCTCAAAAAGGCTCTTTCTCGCAAAACAGCTTCAGGAAATGATCCCCTCTTGCGAATATGGTCTGGTGATTGTTTCAAGGCAGGGACTGATTCCGCACCTCATCCTTGATCCGTTTGACATGACCTCTTCCCAGCCCCTTCACTTCACACCCAAGTTCGAAGTATCTCCTGATCTTCACATCATCGAGGATGCCAAAACAATCAATGATCGCGGCAGGTTTACCAATCAGCCCCACCACGGCATCCGGGTCAAGATCGAGATAATCCTTATGTCTGACCGCCAGGACCATCGCATCGGCACCTTTGAGAGTGGATGCCAGGTCTTTATCGACCTTGAGATCCTTGAGCGTCTCCTGGTTCCGGAAGAAACGGCTCAAGCTGGCGCCCACGGCAGGATAAGCATCCTGGCTCTCGAGCTCCCACCAGTGATCGACATACGGATCATGGACACGGATGTCCCCTCCCATTTCAGCGATCTTTCTGACGATGAGTTCCGACCCGCTGTAGCGGGTATCCCCCACGTCCTCCCGGTAGGATGCACCCAAGAGGGTTATGGTCGATGCCGCTACGACCTTCCCCATATTCCGTAGCGCGTCCCTGATAAGGTGCACTGCGCGTAGTGCCCTTGTATCGTTGATGTCGATGGCCTCAGGCGTGATCTTGAAATTCTCTTCCGCAAACCCCATGAGGTGCCTATAAGCCCAGACCCCCAGACCGCCGTCTTTCGGGAGACAATAGCCCCCGATCCCGGGACCGGGGAAGATGATGTTATTGTGAGTGGGTCTTACCTTAATCGCCTGTATCACCTTGATGAGGTCGACCCCGTTTTTCTCGCAGAAGTTGCTCCATTCGTCGAGGAATGCCAGGATTGTGGCACGGTAGCTGTTTTCTATGATCTTGGCTGTCTCGCTCTCGATTGGCCGATCAAGGACGGTCAGGGGATATTCCTCCACGTTGAGGACCTCCGAAAGGAAAAGAGCCACCCTGGTTTTGCTTTCTGCATTGATTCCACTGCAGACCCGCCAGAAGTCCCTAATGGACTTCACATAATCCTTCCCCGGCATGACCCGCTCATAACTATGTGCAAGGATTGGCTCAACTGCTATCCCCCGTTTCTCAAACGCCTTCTTGATCGCGGGATAAGCAATATATTCGGTGGTACCGGGGGGCACGGTCGTCTCAATGAGCACAAGGCATTCCGGTCTGATCTTCTCCCCGATGATCCGCATGGATTCCTCGAGCGCCCCGATTTCGGCCCTGCCCGAGATGCAGTTGCCCAATTCCTGCTTCAGGAAGTCACACTGGACATCGACAATGACCACATCCGCCAGGGTAAGGGCATCATAGGTATAGGTAGCGACGAGATTCTTCCTCTCGATCACGCTTCGCTTGATAAGGATGTCCACCTGGGGGTCCTCCGCCCTGACCGGCGATATACCGCTGTTGAGGAGCGGGATCTTCCAGAAGCTCCGGGGGCTCGGCCTCTGCATCCCGATGACAAACTTCCCCGCCTTCCCCGTGGCTTTGTCTGTGCTGTCCGCCACCACGGCCGCCATCACGGCTCCAACGAATCCAAGCCCCATAACAACGATGATCTCCCGGCCCATGGCCTTGTGCTGAGCGGTTAATTGTTCGAGCCGGTCAAACTCCCTCTGGTAATCATCATTCGAGGGTAGCGGGAATCTTCTCCCATCCGGGCTTAGTGAGTATGCCATGAGAGTCTCCTTAGTCATTTTGTCGCATTCAGAATCAGCACTACCAAGAAAGATCTATCGGTTTTCTGGAATCAAGACTGTAATGCTCTGGTTCTATTCCTCAAGCAAGGGTATTTCTCCCTATACAGATGGCGGTGATTGTTATGTTGAATGCCGAGCCCGATGTGGAGATTTCAGGATATCACAGGCACTGCCAAACCCCGGAGGCAAATGCACAACCGGGAGTCTTTCTTGGAGAGATTGCCGTACATTGTGATACGGGACGCATCATTCGTTTGCCAAAATGGTTTCTGCGATAACCCTTTGGTCTTCCTCGGTTAAATACGGATGCATGGGCAGGCTGAATATAGCCTTGGCGATACGTTCCGCCACAGGAAAGTCCCCTTTTTGATAGCCAAGGTACTGATATGCGCCTTGCAGGTGCAAGGGTATGGGATAATATACGGCACTGGGAATGCCTCTGGCCTTCAATGACGCCATGATCTTCTCCCTGTGCATGCATAACAAGGAATATTGAGCCCACGAGCTCTTGGCACCATCGGCAACCTGGGGGCATTTGACCATCCTGCTTTGGCCGAGAAGTTCTGCATAGCGGTTGGCGACCTCCTGCCTGCGTTCAATCTCTTCCGGGAATATCTCGAACTTGGCAAGGAGTATTGCAGCCTGAAGTGTATCGAGCCGGCCATTGATACCCAAGCGGACATTGTCATATTTGTTTGTGCCTGAGCCATGCACCCGTATCGATATGAGCCTCTGGGCAAGGGCATCATCATCGGTAAAGACCATTCCGCCATCCCCATAACACCCCAGGGGTTTTGCAGGAAAGAAGGATGTTGCCGCGATCTCCGCCAACGCGCAGACCTTTCTCCCATGATATTCCGCGCCAAACGATTGTGCGGCATCCTCAATCACGAAGAGCCCACGCTGGCTTGCGATTGCATTGATACGATCATAATCAGCAGGCTGGCCAAAGAGATCTACAGGGATGACCCCCCGTGCATTTATCTTCTCGTATCCCACGGGAAGCGGTGACGCATCGGGATGTTTTTGCTCCAGGGCGACAAAGGCCTCTGCAAGCTTGTCTGGGTCTATATCAAAGGTTTCAGGGTCTATATCAACGAAAACCGGGGTGGCGCCCAGCAGCGATATGACCTCTGCTGTGGCAACAAAGGTAAACGGTGTCGTAAAAACTGCATCACCGACACCCACACCATAGGCCATGAGCGCCATAAGGAGGGCATCCGTCCCCGAGGAGCACGCTATAGCATGTCGAGCCCCGACATAGGTTCCGAGTCTTTCCTCCAATGACTTCACTTCCGGTCCCATGATATATTGACCATGGTCGAGGACAGCCTGTATGCTTTGGAAGAGTCTCTCGCGAATCCTTGTCTGCTGCTGCTTGAGATCAATAAAATCCATGACATTTCCTTTGCATGTATTTGGATATAGCTCCGCTTTTCGTGGTGAAGAGTAGATTATAAAATGAACCCTCCCCACCTACCCTGATCATTTCATACCCAATCGTATCCTCCATGGAGGCTGCCTTTGTTGTATAACGTACACAGGGTAACAAATCAAGATGCTTATGGGACAGGGATATTGTTTGAAAACAACATGTTATTCGCATAGAGCTCCGGTTTTATCTTCCCTGTTATTTTTATCTGAGCGGTTTTAGTTTTAAGTCTTTTTCAGAGACACTTACTTTACAGGGCTGATGAACAGGTTATTTAATATTCCTGTATCTTGGAATACAGCAATACCAAATCTAAGGGAGGTTATAATCATGATGGCTATCCACTATTGCTCAGGACAATGCTCTTGAGAGCGGCCACATCCTATCCAAAAAAAAGAAGTCGTCTTCCGTTTATCCGAATGAGATCTTCCGGTACACCTGTAGAGATTATTTCAAGCGTACATCTAAGCTTGCACATGCCCTCAAATCCATCGCGATCAAGAGAGGGGACCGGCTAGCCAGCTTCGCCCTGAACAACCAGCGTCATCTCGAGCTCTACTTCGGCTTACCCTGCTATGGGGCCGTCCTCCACACGGTGAACATCAGGTTGCCCCCTGAGCATCTCATCTACATCCTTTGCGGAAGACAGGGGCCTGTTCATCGACGAGGATTTCCTCTTCCTTCTCGATCCGATCAAAGACAAACTGAAGACCATCGAGCACTTTGTCGTCCTCTCCCAGAGCGGTCAGAAGCCGCAGACGAGTCTTGCCCCCATCTACCTCTACGACGAATGGATTTCCCAGTTCCCGCAAGAATACGACTTCCCGATCAACCTAAGCGAGTGGGACTCGGCCCTCATATGCTATACCTCGGCCACCACGGGCACCCCGAAGGGGGTGGTCGACTCCCATCGGGGCATATTCCTCCACACCTATGGGGTGGGTGTGATCCTCGGGGTGAACGAGAGCGATTGCATCTTACATGTCGTCCCCATGTGCCATGCCAACGCCTGGGATGCGCCGTTCGGGGGAGTGGGCTTGGGCTGCAAGCAAGTCCCGTCGACCTCGAAAATATGCTCATGGCCCACCCCAAAGTCTTCGAGGCGGTGGTCATCGGCATCCCGCATCCCAAATGGCAGGAAAGGCCTCTAGCTTGCATCGTCCCCGTCCCCGGACAGACCGTGACGGAAGATGAGCTAAAGGAATTCCTCAAGGACAAGATCGCCTCCTGGTGGATACCGGACAAGATAGCACTCATGGATCAGCTACCTAAGACCAGCGTCGAGAAGTTCAACAAGCGAGCGCTCAGGGAGCTGCATGCGGAAGGAAAGATAAAATAATCAAAAGTTCATACCCATATCCCCCCTTAATCTTCAGGGGGGATGACATCAATCCCTTGATATCAAGGGGAGAGAAAGATTCATATGTTATTATTCCACCTTTGTCCTTCTAAAAGCGCCCTATAAGACGATTTCGATGTCACTGATTGGATACGCCATGCAGGGGTGTATATATCCGTATTGAGCGTCCGATCGCCTGATCTTGACCCCTGAAGGCTGAAAGACCCTGCCGGAGACAAGTCTCGTCCTGCACAAGCTGCATTCGCCTGACCTGCAGGATGCGGGTATGACGATGCCAGCCCGCTCGAGGGCAATCATGAGCGGTTCGTTCGCCTGGGCGGCAATGGTTTTTCTCCCCCTTACGGTGACTTTAAACCGTGCTTCAGATCTCATTCCCTCAGGCCAGCCTGATTCGGCCGTAACATCTTTTGGCGGCCCGAACACCTCGGTCCGTATCCTCTTCCTCGGCACACCGAGCTTCTTAAGCTCTCGTAAGCAGAAGGGATACATCAACTCAGGTCCACATAAATAGACCATCTTTGCCGAAATATCTGGAACGAGATCCTCCAGAAGGTCAGCGGTGAGAAATCCGGTATGGCCTTGATAGCCGCGGTGAGGATCTGATATGACGAGGCTGTAGGTGATATTCGCATGCATCCTGGCCCTCTCGCTCAGTTCAGCGTGAAAGATCACGTCCTTAGGATGCTGACTGCCATAGACGAGATGGATGTGCCTCGGTAGTCCCTTGTCCGTTATCTCCCTGATCATGCTCATAAACGGCGTGATGCCGCTGCCCCCCGCCAGAAAGACGAGGTCATCTCCGTGGAAAAGAGGATTATGATAGAAATTGCCTGAAGGACCGGTGCTCTCGAAGACAACCCCGGGTTGTACGTCATGGAGAAGGTATTCCGATACAAAACCGCTCGGTACCGTGCGCACCGTGATGTCGTAATACGCTGTCTGATTGGGCGGGGATGAAATGCTGTATGGCCTGCTTGTTTTTATGCCGCCAATCTCCACACAGAGGTTGATATATTGGCCAGCCTGGAATGGTGGCAGATGGCCCATCTCAGAAACAAGTCTTAACGTCTTGGTGCTCGTGGTTTCCTCCCGTATTTCCGAGACGGTAAAGCGCAAGGTCTTCGGGTGAAGCATATTAATGATTTGCTGTACCCTGCCCTTCTGGGTCGTATAATCTGGCCCGTATCTCCTCACCACTTCGATCTCTTTCTGAATATCCTGATACCCCTCAATATCGTGCATGACATCCTTGAGTGCCATTTTATCCTCCCGGTATTATGTGTTCATCTCCTTCAGGATCGCCCGTGCCACCGATGATCCTGACTCCAGGGTCGGTTGGAAACCTCCTGCACCGTTCCACGCCCCGGCGAAATAGAGGCCCCCGATAAGCGAGCGTGGCGAGATGAACAGCGGGGATTCTCGCACATATTTCTCCGAACCATAGATGGAACCACCGAGATGTCCGAGATAACGCATGTGGGTGAGCGGAGATGCGACCTCCAATTCCTCGATATGGTTCCTATAGCCTGGGATCAACTTTTCGGCAAGGTCAAGCATCCCCGCTGCATACCGGCACTTCGTTTCGAAATATTGCGCAGGTGGGACGGAAAGCCAAGGTTCTCCATACTGTAGGGTGACGAGTGCGAGCTGGCAGCAGCCATCGGGTGAAAACTCCGGATCATCCACGTCATAACAGGTGAGAAGCGCCGTTTCCGGTCTCTCCAAGGTCCTCTGTCTCGCATACGTCCTGTCATTATCGGTGTCCATGGATATGAAGTTCGTGGTAACCGTAAGCCCCAGATCGGACGGCTCACAGTCGAGACCCATATATACGGTGAACGCGGAAAGTCCCACAGACCTTGCCTTTAGTGCCTTGAGCTGCTCTGGCGGACAATGCTCCGGCCCCACCAGCTCAACGAGGGTAGTTATGGGTCCTGCGTTCGATATCACATAGCCTGTCGTAATCTCATTCCCACCCTCCGTAACCACTGCTTTCACCCTCTTATCAGATACTATGATCCTCTGCGCCCCGCAGTTGTACCTGACTTCACCCCCCAATCTTATGAACTCATCGGCTAGAGCGTTCGACAGGGCCTGGGACCCTCCCTTTAAATGGAACGGCTTGAACTCCAAGTAGGCAAACAGGACCATGGCAAAATCCATGAAGGCGAGCATAGAGGGCGGCAGGCCCAGATACCCCCAATAGGGTGTGAGCGCCGCCTGGAGCAGGGGATCTTTCAGGTACTTATCCAGTATGCCCTGGCTATCTTTGAGGGCACATCCGAAATAGAGCGGATACTTCTCCCTGCTCGCCTCGGGATCGCGCATGAACACCGCGCCGATCATCTGCATGCAGAAATCATAGACGAGGTTGAAGAAGGCGTCGATCCCCTCCTTCTCCTGGGGGAACCGTTCCTTTAGTGACCGCACCGCCTCCTGACGATCAGCCTTCAAGGTGATGTCGAGACTACCCGGCAAGAAGATGCGATAGAGGTTCTGCATCTCGACGAAGGTAAGCCTGTCGAGTACCCCGAGCCTGCCGAGCAATGACCTGAGAGGGCCTGGTCTTTCCAACGACCCCATCCCGCTCAACTGATGGAGGGCAACCTCGAACTCGAACCTCCCCCGGCA
>CAYGVZ010000144.1:0-7596 GCA_964353475.1 uncultured Pirellulales bacterium
CATTCGTCGATGGACTTTTCTATGTAAGCGGCGATTACGGGCAGCGTTCGCTGTACACTGATATTGCCGCGCGACTGAGACAACTGGACGGCAAGTGCGGCATCGACGGGCAGCGAATCTTCTATCTGGCGGTGCCGCCGGGCCTTTACGAGACCATAGTGGAGGGACTTGGCGAAGCGGGCCTGTCGTGCATCAGGCAGCCGGCCTGTGAGCGTGTGCGACTTGTGGTCGAAAAACCGTTCGGCACCGATTTGGCGAGCGCCGCACGTCTCAACGAACTCATTCTCGGCCACTTTTCTGAGTCGCAGATTTATCGCATCGACCACTATCTCGGCAAAGAGACCGTCCAGAATATCCTGATGCTGCGGTTCGCAAATGCCATTTTTGAGCCGCTGTGGAACAGAAATTTCATCGACCATATTCAGATAACGGTGGCCGAGTCGCTTGGTGTTGAGCATCGGGGGGGCTATTATGACAAGGCCGGCGCGCTTCGCGATATTTTTCAGAGCCATATTCTCGGGATGATGGCTCTTGTGGCAATGGAGCCGCCTGCCTCCTTTGCCCCCGAGCATATCCGCGACGAGAAAGTGAAGCTGCTGCGGTCAATAAGGCCGTTTAGTCAAGCCGATATTGTCAGCGGCCAGTACGCTGGCGGTGCTATAGACGGCACCAAGGTTGTGGGGTATCGCCAGGAGCAGCAGGTCGCCTGCGATTCGACAACGGAAACGTACATTGCAGCGCGGCTTTTTGTAGATAACTGGCGGTGGCAGGGTGTGCCTTTTTATGTTCGCACGGGCAAACGCCTTACCCGCAAGGACACCGAGATTGCAGTAACGTTCAAGGAGGTGCCGCATCTTATGTTCCGCAGCGCCGGCATGGAAGAGCTGCCCGCCAACGTCCTGGTGATTCAGATTCAGCCGCAGGAAGGGCTTTCGCTGGTCTTTCAGGCGAAAAGGCCCGGCTCGAAGGTCTGTATCGGGACATTGCGGATGCAATTCAGCTATCAGGATGTGTTCGGCGGCGACGCGCCGGAGGCGTATCAGCGACTGCTGCTCGATTGTATGGCTGGCGACCAGACACTGTTTACCAGGCGCGATGAGGTGGAGGTGTCTTGGGGGCTGACGACGCCAGTGCTGCACACCTGGGAAAAGGAGCGAACAGCTCCCCGCGAGTACCCCGCCGGCTGCGAGACCTTTGCAGAAGCGGATAGATTGATTGAATCGGACGGACGCAGGTGGCGGAGTTTGTCTGACGCATAATCAGCGGAGCGTATATGGATATTTTCAAGTTTGCACTCGAGATGGAAACAACGGCGAAAGACCATTACCGACTTCTGGCGCACGAGGCGCCGAACAAGGGCCTTGCCATTGTCTTTACGATGCTGGCGGATGAGGAGGTCAAACACTACTGGGTAATATCGCAGATGCAGACCAAATCGCCCGTAGAGCTTGCTCATCCGACGATAGTCGCCGATGCGAAAGAGGTCTTTTCGCGGATGGCCCGGGGCAAGGAAAAGTTTGGGCCGGATACAAGTCAAATCGACCTTTACAGAAAAGCGCAGGACGTCGAGCGAAAGAGCAGGATATTTTACGCGGAGCAGTGCAGACAGGCGACCGGCGAGCATCAAAAGAAGATATTGGGACAGCTTGCCGACGAAGAGGACAAACATTACGCGCTGCTGGAGAGCATAATAGAGTTTGTATCCCGGCCGCAGCAGTGGCTGGAGAACGCCGAGTGGCATCATCTTGAAAAGTATTGAACGTCACAATCCTGGCAGGGGCGAACCGTAATGAGCGTGACAACAGAATTCCCTTGGATAGGAATACGGTCCCGGCGGCAGGCGTCGCTCAAGCCGATGCTGGACGCCTTGTACGAAAAGTACAACCGTCGTGAATTGATAAAGCCCGACCCCCTGCAGTTTGTGTATCGATATACCAGGCCGCAGGATGTGGAAATAGCAGCGCTGCTGGCTTCCTGCCTCGCATACGGCAGGGTTGAGCAAATCGAAAAAGACCTGAATAATCTTCTTGCCGTTATGGAGGGCAGCCCGTACAGGTTTGTGCAGGGCTTCGATGCGCACGCGAGAGCCAAACTGAAAAACTTCAAGCATCGTTTCACCAGCGGCGATGACATATCGGATTTACTGGAACTGCTGAAACAGGTGTTCGCCGAGTACGGCAGCATTGAGCAGCTATTCCTGGAAAGATACAGCCCTGATGACGAAAACGTTGTTCCTGCGCTGTCGGGATTCTGTGATGCGATTTTGGGGATGTATGAGAAGGCGCATCGCAGGCGTTGCTCGGCGGGACTGCGGTATCTGCTGCCCAGCCCCGCTGACGGCAGCCCCTGCAAGCGGCTCAACCTTTTCCTGCGATGGATGGTGCGCAAAGACGATGTTGACAGCGGCTTATGGCGGTCGGTGGATAAGGCCAAGCTGATTATCCCGGTAGATGTGCATATAGCCCGGCTGTGCCGGATTCTCGGGTTTCACAATCACAAGACAGCTTCATTAAGCACTGCGATATTGATAACAAAGGCATTCGCGGAGATTGAACCGGCGGACCCCGTCAAGTATGATTTTGCGCTGTCCAGGATAGGTATAACAGGGGATTGCACGGGCAGGTACAGGGCTCAATGTGAGTTGTGTTTTCTTGTGGACTGGTGCAGGAAAAGGAAAGGTTGGCGGAAATGAAGCCGGGCGAACTGGAAAAGTACAGTTCTGCGATTACGCTGTCGGATATGGAGGTTTATGTTTTTCCGGAGCTGGTCTATGCGCTGCTTCTTGCGAATATTATGAGCCCGGTTATCTGGCGGTGGCGCGACGTTGACTGCTTCAAGAAGCTGGCAGGCAAAGGCAGTTACAAGAAACTGATGCGCCTGCGGCAGTTCATAATGGATGAGTACGAATTCAACCTTGACCTTGAGACGTGGGGACTTACGACAAAGCAGGCCGAGCTGAAACGCTTCGAGAAATTCATCTCGCCTCAGGAAATCGCTGCGAGCAACGCCCTGTTCGGCTACGAGGGCGACAAGTATTACTTCGATGTGGATATTCGCCGTCACTTCGGGCTGGATAAGTACGACAGCGACGCCATTCCTTACTGGAAGACCGAGACGGTCGAGGCAATGGATGCGTTTGTCCGAAAGCCGGGCTATACGAAAAAGGCGGGCGAATGTGTTTCGCTTTCCGCCCTGTACGCCGCCGCTGCATTTGTTGTCTGCGAGGTGCCGCTGCAGGACATCTACGCGATAATCACGCCCCTTCATTCGCAGAATTTCATAGATATCCAGGACGGCGTCCTTACCAACAACCGTCGCCTGGTGACTAAAACAATGTGGTTCAACGGTACGGCGATTTCCAACAAGGCCCAGCGCGCCCTGCGAAACGAAAGTGTTACCATCGTCGCGCATTCGACCGGCTATACTCACTGCCTTTACGGCGACGCGACTATTGACAGGAGCGTTTACGAGCGGTTCGGCGGGAAACTGCGGTCATACCTGACGACTGACCTGAATGTCGAAATCTTCGCAAATTTTTTGCGGTGCAATCCGGCGTACCAACGGTACTTCCAGTTATGCCGCGATTGTCACGGGCATCCGCAGTTTCTCAAGGCCGAGGTGCTTTTCAACTACGAGCACGGCAGCAATTACAGAATCGCCGACCAGACGCACGAAAAGCTGCTGTTAGAGGTGTCGGACGACGATTTTAACGCCGAGCCGATTTCCGGCAGGGTCCGCTGCGACCAGTTAGACGATTTTCTCAAGGCGGAGAAAGTCGATGTTCGAAACGCATCGGGCAGGGCGGCGCTGCAGGGTTTTCTCCAGCCGCTTGTCCCTGATGCGGAGCGATTCGTGACGGGACTGGCTGATTTTGTGCACGTCGAGCCGAAACTGCCGAGCGTGGAGAAGCATTATGTGGGAACGCCCGCGATTGAACTGAAGGTCGGCCAAAGCCGCGAAGAGATAATAGACCATCTGCAGCAGTTGCGGGCGTCCAATCCAAGTGCCGACCTTGCGTTCTATGCGTACCGTGATATGGAAAGTTGCGACTGGCGACCGTTTATCGGGGCTGCTGTGAAGCGCAACCCCGTCTCACTGGGGATGGTGCAGCCGATGTCCATTCAGGGTGTTCACGCCTGGCTTTCGGGTCTGAACAGCGCCTCAATCTACGAGGGCAAACGTCTGGCTCAGCCCGACGAGGTCGGAAACTACAGGACGGGAGACGGCATAGAAAAGGCCTTCTTTCTCGCCAATGTAGTTCTCAACACGCGGCACGCTGAACAACTCGTCCCGGGCCGAGTCGAGGGAGTGGAGATAATCATCGACAACAACGACGTTGTTTTGAGGGCCGGCGGCGAGTTCCGGTTCTGGTCCACGAAGGGTCTTCGGAAACAGGTTCAGATATCATCGGCGGGCGATGTTACTGTAACCGGCTGACAAACAGCCGGCGGAGTCGCTGGCAATAAAGTTGCCGGTGCGAAAAATATTCCGCAAAACTTTATTTTTGTCTTGACGTAATGAATAAGTAGGACTATATTAGTCCTACTAATTAACGTTTGGCCCCTGTTTGGGGTATGGACTTGCGATGGATGTACTTAGGCGAAATACTGATTATGCACTGCGGGCGATGGTCAATCTTGCGAGGTGCTTCGGCAAAGAAGCGGCGCCGACCCGGCGCATAGCCGAGAAGGAGCAGATTCCATACCAGCTTGCCTGCAAGCTTATGCAGAAGCTCCACCGGACGGGGCTGGTTGAGAGCATTATGGGGCCTGACGGGGGCTTTAAGCTGCGCCGTGCCCCCGGCAAAATAACTCTGCTGCAGATTATAAACGCAGTCCAGGGACCGGTCGTATTGAACAGATGCCTGCTTGCCTCAGGCGCCTGTCCACAGAAAAAGGGCTGTGTCGTGAGCAGGAAGCTCGCCGGGCTTCAGAAACACGTTGAGCATTATATGTCGGCTCTGACCCTGCGGGACCTGGTGTAAAGATGAAAGGTGAACACTTGTAATTGGAGAGCGGAATATGAGCAGGACGAATGAAAGCGTGCTGGCGTGCTGTGTGGCGAAGGGGCAACCCCTCGCTGACCTGGTTGATTATGCGACTGATTCGATAGTCAGCAAGACGATAATCGACAAGCCGGTGGGGACGATTACGCTGTTCGCCTTCGACAAAGGCCAGAAGCTCAGCGAGCATACCGCCCCTTATGATGCGGTTGTTCAGATTGTTGATGGAAACGGACGGCTGACGATTGGCGGCAAAGAAATGAACGTATCCACAGGCCAGGTCATTATTATGCCCGCCAATGTTCCGCACGCAGTTGCAGCCGACGAGAAATTCAAGATGCTGCTGACAATGATTCGAGCATAATCAGCCGGACTGGATTATAAGCGATTGATTGAAGGTTAAGGAGTATGAATATGTTCTGTTATCAGTGCGAACAGGCAGCAAAAGGTATTGCGTGCACGACTTTCGGAGTGTGCGGCAAGGACCCCGACACCGCGGCGTTGCAGGATTTGTTGATTTACGCCCTCAAGGACATCAGCAGATACGCTCACCGTGCAAGGCGGCTTGGCGCCACTGACAGAAACGTCAATGTCTTTACGGTCAAATCGTTATTCAGCACGTTGACCAATGTGGATTTTGACCCGTTGCGCTTTCAGACCCTTCTTAAACAGGCCGCCGAGACAAAAAAGAAAATGCAACGATTGTATGAAAGTGCGTGCAGGAAGACAGGCAGACAGCCGGAGACGCTCAAGCCCGCCGTGGATTGGTGGGTGGGTCTGGATGATATAAGTGCGCTCGTTCGCAAGGCGCAGGTTGCGTCGATTCTTAAGAACGTTGATGCGATTGGCGACGAGGCAGCCGGCCTGCAGGAGCTGATTGTATATGGCCTGAAGGGAGTGGCTGTATACGCCGACCACGCACAGATTTTAGGCAGGGATGATGACGCGGTTTATGGATTCATTCATAAGACGCTCGACCGGCTGACCGAACGGCCGACCGACCCAGGCGAGCTGCTCGCTGCCGCCCTCGAGTGCGGCGCAATCAACCTGCGGGCGTTGGAATTGCTTGACGCCGCCAATACCGGGGCATACGGGCATCCTGAGCCGACTAAGGTTAGAATCACGCCTGTCAGAGGCAAGTGCATACTTGTGTCGGGACACGACCTCAAAGACCTCGAAGAGCTGCTCAGGCAAACCGCCGACAAGGGCGTAAATGTTTACACGCACGGCGAGATGCTGCCGGCAAACGCATACCCGCAATTGAAGAAATACGAGCATCTTGCCGGAAACTACGGCGGTGCGTGGCAGGACCAGCGAGAGGAGTTTGACGCCTTCCCGGGCGCAATATTGATGACTACAAACTGCCTCCAGAAACCCAAAGACAGCTACAAGGACCGCATCTTCACCAGCGGGGTCGTGGGCTGGCCCGACGTGGTGCACGTTGCCGATGGCGATTTCACGCCAGTCATAGACGCCGCGCTGGCGGCTCGCGGGTTCACAACGGACGAACCCGAAAAATTCATAACCATCGGTTTTGCGGGCAACGCCGTACTGAGCGTCGCCGACAAGGTCATAGGGCTGGTAAAAACCGGCAAAGTCAGACATTTCTTTCTCATCGGCGGCTGCGACGGCGCAAAGACCGGCAGGAATTACTACACGGACCTTACGCAAAGAATCCCCGCGGACTGTGTGATTTTGACATTGGCGTGTGGAAAGTACCGGTTCAATAAACTGGCCTTCGGCGACATAGACGGGATACCTCGCCTGCTCGACTGCGGCCAGTGCAACGACGCCTACTCCGCCATCCAGATTGCCCTTGCGCTGGCAAAGGCATTCGGTTGCGGCGTCAACGACCTGCCGCTTTCGTTAGTGCTGTCCTGGTATGAGCAAAAGGCGGTCGCCATCCTGCTCACGTTGCTGCATCTGGGCATCAAGGACATCCGGCTCGGACCCAGTTTGCCTGCTTTTATCAGGCCGAGCGTCCTGGGGATTCTCGGGGAAAAATTCGGCATCAGGTCCATCACGACCCCGGACGCCGACCTCGCCGAGATATTGGGGTGAATTATGCCTGTACGGAACATAGTAACGATAGACGAAGCGAAATGTAACGGCTGCGGATTATGCGCCGGGGCCTGCGCCGAAGGCGCAATAAAAATCATCGACGGCAAGGCCAAACTTGTCAGCGAGACGTATTGTGACGGCCTGGGCGCCTGCATCGGGCATTGCCCGCAAAACGCCATTATAATTGAGCAGCGCGACGCGAAAGAATTTGATGAAGAGGCGACAAAGGCGCATCTGGCTGCGGAACGCCGGCTGCACAAAGAGCCATCTTTCGTTTGTCCCGGTATGATGGCTAAGGAACTCGGTGAGCGGCAGACGGTCTCCGCGGCCGAACATTCGGCAGTATCATCGCAGTTGCGGCACTGGCCCGTGCAGCTTACGCTTGTCTCGCCGCACGCGCCGTATTTCGCCGGCGCCGATTTGCTGCTGGTTGCCGACTGTGTGCCGTTTGCGATGGGCGATTTTCACAGCCGATTCCTGAAGGGGCGGGCCATAGCCGTTGGCTGTCCAAAGCTCGACGACAAACAGTTCTA
>CAYGVZ010000145.1:0-5337 GCA_964353475.1 uncultured Pirellulales bacterium
GATGGGTACTGGTCGCCGGTTGGCGCGATGACGTTTTGGCCTCCCGCCATATCAACTATTTCATTTACGAATGTTTTTACGCCCACAACCCGCATCGGCTCGGTCTGCACCGCCCAGAGGACCTTGACTTTTCGGACCGACGAAGATTTAGCCCGGATTTGGTCAAGGTCGCTTTTTATTTTCACAGCAAGCGGCTCAGCTTTGTCGAGGCAGCCGGCGGCTGAGCCAATTTGTATTATCGCATTGAAAAGTTCTTCGATTGATTCGACCCGTAAAGAAAGCACATTTAATCCCGACCTTTTAAGCGTTTCTGCGACTTCTTTGTGCTGAAGGAACGATTCGCATACGACCAGATTGGGTTTAGCGGCAATGATTGCTTCGGTGTTCGGCTGCCAGAATGTTCCCACCTTCACCTTTTCCTTCGCCTGCTCCGGCCAGTCGCACTCGTTTGTAACGCCGATGACCTTCTCGCCAAGGCCGAGCGCAAAGAGAATCTCCGTCAGATTCGGCGACAACGAAACAATCCTTTGGATTTCTGATTTTCTATTTTCTATTTTCGATTTAGTATCAGTTTCAGCGGATACCCATTCGAGCATCAAGAGCGCAACCGCTGTTGCAAGAACTATTGCTAAAACTCTGTGTAATCTGTGGAATCCGTGGTTCATATCAGGTTCGTTTGAACTGTTTCTCCAGTTCGCTTAACGTGAATTTTATCGCGGCGGGCCTGCCGTGCGGACAATGACTTGAATGTTCCACCGTCTGCCTGTCGGCCAGCAGTTGCTCTATCTCGGTGTCGTTCAATTTCTGCCCCGCTTTTATCGCCGCCTTGCACGCCGCCATATGCAGCACCTCGTCCAGCAAACCGTCGCTGTTGCCGCTTGTCCCTCGCTCACTCAAAAGGTCAGCCAAATCCAGGATAAAATCCACCGGGTTCGCCCCCGCCAGCAGCATCGGAAACGCCTGCACCGCCATCGTCCGCGGCCCAAACGGCACAATCTCCACGCCCAGTTTGTCCATCAAATCGGCGTTAACCCGCAGCGATTCATTCTGCGTCTCATTTACGCGAAACGTCTCCGGCATAAGCATCCTCTGCGACTGGAGCTTGCTTTCCTGAACACGCCTGTGCAGGTCCTCATAGAGTATCCGTTCGTGCAGTGCATGCTGGTCGATTATTACAAACCCCTCGTCATCCTGCGCGACTATGAAGCTGTCGTGTATCTGGATGAATTTCCTGCTTGTCTCACCGAAGACGGTTTTCACCGCAGAGCACTCAGAGTTTATTCTCAAGTTCTTCTCTGCGTTCTCAGCGGTAAGTGGCAGTTGTTGCTGGCTGGAGGGTCGATGCCTTTTGAAAAACTCCTCCATCGCCTCGGCTATCCTGCTGTCACGGGTGCCTTCCGCACGTGCAGGCGCCGCCGGCAATCTGCCGCCGGTATCCAGGTCGCTCGACAGCAGTTTCTCCCTGATGCACGCCAGGATTTGTGAGTGCACAAGATTGGCGTTATAAAACCGCACCTCAATCTTCGTCGGGTGCACGTTCACGTCATATTCGTCGGCAGGCATTTCGATAAACACGAACGCCGCCGGGAACCTGCCCGGCTCTATGCTGCCCCGGTACGCCTCGCGGATTGCGTGCGAAATGAACTTGTCCCGGATACATCGCCCGTTGAGAAAAATGTACTGAAACCTGTTGCTTGTTTTCGCCGCGTCAGGCCTGCCTAACAGCGCATAGACGCGCATACCCTTCTCGTCGCCGGCCGTCTCAATCAGCCCTTCCCCCAGCTCCTCCGAGAACAACTCCCCCGTCCGCTCGCGTATGCCCTGTCCGCCTGTCATCCGGTAAAGACCCCTGCCGTTATGCGTCAGCGACAAGTCCAAATCGCATCTCGCCAGCGCAATTCTGACAAACTGCTCGACGATATGCGTCATTTCCGTATTGGCGCTTTTGAGGAATTTCTGCCTCGCGGGCAGTTTGTAAAACAGGTCTCTGACTGCTACCGTCGTCCCGAAGTCCGCGCTGCACGGCGCCGACTGCCCTTTGCTGCCGCAGTCAATCTCGATGCAGTGACCCGACAACTCTTCGCGCATCCTGCTGACGGCGCGAACCTGCGACACCGATGCGATGCTCGCCAGCGCCTCGCCGCGAAACCCCAGGGTCGATATGCCCCGCAAATCCTCGCTCGTCCTGATTTTGCTGGTGGCGTGCGGCTCGAACGCTAGGCACAGGTCCTCCGCGTCCATCCCGCATCCGTTGTCCGTTACCGATATGAGTTTTCTTCCCCCCTCCTCAATGCAGATTGCTATTCTCGTCGCCCCAGCGTCGATGCTGTTCTCGACCAGTTCCTTGACCACGCTGGCCGGCCGCTCTATTACCTCCCCGGCCGCTATCATATTCACCATATTCTGGTCAAGCGCGATTATCTTTCCCATAGTCCCATCCGTGGCAAGAAGTCCGCGGCCCTGTCGGGCGGGGCTGTGATTGGCCTAAGTTACTCCACATAGCCCAGCGACTTTAAGCTTTCCACCAGCTTTTCATCGAGCTGAACCTGGGTTGTTTCGGTCTGGGCCAGCGGCGTCAGTTTCTTGAAGCCGCTTAGCGCGTCAGTCAACTGGGCGCTGATACCGGCGTTGCGAGAGGATACATTATTTTTCTCAGCCAAGTCAAGTGAATGATTGAAAAGCTCGGTTCGCCCGTCCGGCCACTGGATAAAATTCCAGTTCTTGTGAATCGCCGCCCAAAGCTCCTGCTCCCCCGTATCAACCATTCGGTGCGCAAAAAGAGTTCGAGCGTCAAGGTTCTTGATGAGTGATTGCGAATCCGCACTGCCGGAAAGCAGCGGCGCCAACGACACCCCCTCAAACTTCTGTTCGACCTGGACACCCGCCAGGTCGGCAATCGTCGGCAGGACATCGAGCAGACCCACGTTGACGCCCACCCGCTGCGGCGTTCTGGTTATGGACGGCGCGTGAAGCAGCATAAGAACCTGTGTCAGCTCCCGGTACAGCCGGGGCCTGTGCCCGTCAAGGCCATGGTCCCAGAACTCTTCTCCGTGGTCGGAGACCACCACCAGCACCCCCTCGCCGTCGGGCATCAGCTCACTTACACACTTCCCGACGTATTCATCAGCGTATCCAATCTCGCTTATGTACTTCGCCTTTGAATTGGCACGGCTGTCGCTTTCAGGGCGGTAGTAACCCTCGTGCGCCAAATACGGCGTATGGGGGTCGTTGAAGTGCAGGTACAGCAGGAACGGAGACGACTTCGTGAGCTGCGTCTTAAGTTTCTGGACGCGCTCAAGAAGCACGTCTGCCGGGGCATCGTTGATTCGCTCGAAGGAGTCGAACCCCCTGTCAAAACCGATTTCGGCCCCGATGTTTATGTTGGCGGCGATTCCGAAAGTCGTATAGCCGGCCGATTTGAGAATCTGCGGCATCGTGAGTGCTTCGGTCGAGATTCGATTGAGCGGCAACTCCGCCTTTCCCTCCTTTTTGAACTTCTCCATCCGGAATTTGTGACAGTAAAAACCTTCTATTACGCCGTGCTGCCGGGGATACTTCGATGTGAGCAGTGAAGCGGTGCTCGGCGCGGTCCACGATGAGGTCGAAAACGCCCGCTCGAATACCACTGACTCGCCCGCGAGTTTCCTTATGAACGCAGCCGTTTCGGGGACAAAGCCGTACAATCCGAGGTAGTCCGGGCGAAGCGTATCAATCAGGATGACGATAATATTCCGCCTGGCGCGACGGCGACTTGAGCATCCACATATCGGCACGACAGCCGATAGTCCCCCGTAAAGCCCGGCCCTCAAAATATCTCGTCGACTAATCATACGTCGCCTCTGGCCTGTGCCAGTTGATACACTGCGTCAGGCCTCGAACAAAGACCGTCCCGTCATTTCTTCGGGCTGAGGCAGCCCCATCATCTGCAGCAGCGTCGGTCCTATGTCCGCCAGCACCCCGCCCTGGCGCAGCTTCCCGCCCTTGAACTGCTCGCCGAACACAATCAGCGGAACATCGCCGACGGTGTGCGCCGTATGCGGGTTGTCTGGCGAGCCGTCTATCATTTTCTCAAAGTTGCCGTGGTCGGCTGTGATTATCGCTGCGCCCCCAAGCTCCTTGACCTTATTGAGAATTTTGCCAACACATTCATCCACTGTCTCAGCCGCCTTTATCGCCGCATCGAGCACTCCCGTATGCCCCACCATATCGGGATTGGCGAAGTTCACCACCACCACGTCGTAGTTGCCCGTACCCAGCCGTTCCAGCACAACGTCCATTACTTCATAGGCGCTCATCTCCGGCTTCAAATCGTATGTCCGCACCCGCGGCGAGAGCACTATCTGCCTGTCTTCGCCCGGAAACGGGGTCTCGGTATAATCATTAAAGAAAAACGTAACGTGCGCATACTTCTCCGTCTCCGCACAGCGGAACTGCTTCAAACCCAGCGAGCCCCAGTACGCCCCCAGAATATTCTTCATCTTGGGCGGCTTTGGAAACGCCGCCGGCGCCGGAATCGTCGCATCGTATTCCGTCATACACACATAATAAATGTCCGGCCTGGCTGCTCGCCCGAATCCCTTGAAATCGGCGTCCACAAACGCCCGCGTTATCTCACGGGGCCTGTCGCCGCGAAAGTTGAAAAATACCACCCCGTCGCCGTCGTTTACCCTGCCTATCGGCTCACCGTCTTCGTTGACGATGCAGGTCGGCTCAATAAACTCATCTGTAACCTTATTTGCGTAACTGGCCGCAACTGCCTCCCCGGCGCTCTTTGCCTTCAACCCTCTGCCTATCCTCAAACACTCGTATGCCTTTTGAACCCGTTCCCACCGGCTGTCCCGGTCCATTGCGTAAAACCTGCCCATAACCGATGCAATTCGGCCAGCCCCTATCTCCTTCGCCTTTGCCTCCACCGCCGCGATGTAGCCCGCGCCGCTGTCGGGCGGCGAATCGCGCCCGTCCATAAACGCATGAATGAATACATCAGCGACGCCGTTTTTTTTCGCCAGCTCCAGCAGGGCATACAAATGCTCCAGGAACGAATGTACGCCGATGTTGCTGCAAAGCCCCATCAAATGTATCCCGCCGTTGTGCTCTTTGACGAATTTAACCAGATTCCTGAATTCCTCATTCTCAAAAAACGACCCATCGCGTATCGCCCTGCTTATCCGCACCGATTCCTGCGGCACGATTCTTCCCGCGCCGATATTCTGGTGTCCCACCTCGCTGTTGCCCATCGTCCCCGCGGGCAACCCCACGTATTCACCGTATGTGTGTATCAGGCAGTTCGGGTACTCGCTCATCAGCATATTGTCCACGGGAACGTTGGCTCGCTTG
>CAYGVZ010000145.1:5347-7515 GCA_964353475.1 uncultured Pirellulales bacterium
CGCTTGACCGAATTGTACTGGTCTTCCGACCGGTCGGGGTTGTAGCCCCACCCGTCACGAATTATCAACACACAAGGCCTGCTCTTCAATGTAACCTTCTTCGTCATAGAGTTGCACCTCTCAAACGGATAACAATACTGGTAAGGTGGTTATTTCATCTATTATCGGACATACCAGCCGGGCTGGCTAATCATCATACATCACCACGCAGGTACTGTCAAATCTTTGCTCTGCCGGCGATTCGGCAAAATGTTCTCGGCAGGGTAAAATTTTTTGACATCGCCTGGCACTCTGGTATAATTCGTTTGTCAGTAAATGTATCAGCAGCTTTGGAGATTGTTGACGTATTTTTTGCCTGTTCACAAGTGGGGATAGACGGATGTCCAACCGCAGGGACGCTCGCCTGGTTGTCTGTATAACACTAACCGGCCTCTTGTTGTCCGTTGCCGCCGGCTGCGCACCCCGCCAGCAGGCGGTTGACCTCTACGTCGATGCGGTGATGCTCCGGGAGCTTGATGACAGTCCAAAGGCCATAGAAAAGCTCAACCAGGCCGTCAAGACCAATAAAAGGTTCTCCCTCGCGCACTCCCTGCTCGGCGAAATATACGAGCAGGCACAGGACTACCAGAAAAGCGCAGCGGCCTACCAGGCCGCCGCCCAGCTTAATCCCTGGTCGTTCAAGGACTATTTCGCTCTCGGCAGGGTCTATCAGGCGATGAAGGATTTCACAGGCGCCGTCTCCGCCTACCGCAGGGCCTGCGAGCTGAAACCCGACCATCTTCAGTCGCACCTCAACGCCGCGAAGAGTTACTACCAGCTCAACGATTTCAACGAGGCCCTTGCCTTCGGCAAAAAGGCTGAACGCATCGACGCCAACATCGCCGAACTCCACCAGCTTCTCGGCAGCATTTATGACCTGCAGAAGGACTATGAACAATCCATCCGGGCTTACAAACGAGCGATTGAAATAGACGGCAGCAACATTCAGGTTATGACCTCGCTGGCCGTAGCGTATCTGCGCACCGGTCGCAATGAGCCGGCCAAGGAGCTTCTCACGACAGTCGTTCACAAGCAGCCCGACAACAACCTTGCGTACCAATACCTGGGGTACTGCTATCTGCGGCTGGAGGATGGCAACAACGCCGTCGAAAGCTATCGCAAAGCCATTGAGATAAACGACCAGGACTGGGAGGCCTACAGGGGGCTGGGGGTTGCGTATATGCTGCGGGCGCTGGCGAACAACGACAGCTCCCTCAAGAACCAGGCCGTTGAGCAGTGGCGAAAGTCCCTCCAGTTAAAGCCCGACCAGCCGCGTCGCGAACGCCTGCAGAAACTTATCGACAGATACTCAAAATGACACAATCCTCGCCCCGTCGGTGGTCGTTTCCTTCGCTGTGTGCCCAACTGTATTTCTGGTTCGTCTTTGCGGCGGCTCTGACGCTCGATTTGTGGAGCAAGAAAGCGGTTTTTGGCTGGCTCGAGAGAACAAGCCGCAACAGCGCCGCCATCATTGACGGATTCCTCTACCTGACAAGGGCCGAGAACCCCGGCGCCGCCTTCGGTATCGCAGCCGACCAGCGATGGCTTCTTGTCGCTGTCTCTGTCATCGCCGTTGTTGTTACCGTTGCGATTTTCCTCTTCAGCCGCGCAGAGCACGGAATCGTACATATCTCGCTGGGACTGTTCCTCGCGGGCGTGTGCGGCAACCTCTACGACCGCCTCTTCAACAACGGCCTTGTCCGTGACTTCATCGACGTCGCCTATTGGCCCCAAAAACGCTGGCCCACCTTCAACGTCGCCGACTCCGTTCTCTGTATCGCAGTGGGATTATTGATTATTTCGAGTTTATCTACCCGCAAACCTGCTCAAGAACCGCCTCCTCCGCAAAAATAGGCGCACCAGTCGCCGAACCCAGCGCAATCGCATCGGACGGCCGCGAATCCACCTCGAAATTCCGCCCGTTCATAGTCAGGTGAATCCTCGCGTAAAACGTGTGATTCCGCAGGTCGTTTATCACAATCCTGGCCACCTTTGCCCCCAAAGAGCTGATTACGCCGTCCAGCAAGTCGTGCGTCATTGGCCTCGGCGGCTTAATCCCCTTCAACCGCCGGTCTATCGCAAATATCTCCACTATCCCGATTACTATCGGAAAACTCCGCTTGCCTCCG
>CAYGVZ010000146.1:0-7405 GCA_964353475.1 uncultured Pirellulales bacterium
GTCGCCCTTCTTCATCCCGGTACCTTCGAACACCCAGTGGTTCGGGTCATCACAGGTCCAGTCCGCATGGCCCACACCGTAGGATGTTGAGCCCATCAGCGCTTCTTCGTGGGCCAAACTGCCGACTCTTCCCATTATCCGGTTGGGCCGACCATCGGTGCTCGCCTGGAGATAAACTTCGCCCGATATGGCGTTGCCGCCCAGAAACGCGATATTTACACCCGCGTCCCTTGCCTTCGTCACGTTATCATACATCTGTTTTGTCCAGTATTCATCATGCCCGACCGAGAGGAACGCTTTGCATCGAAGCAGCCCTTCGCCGTCCGCGTGCGTGTCGATGTTTGAAACGTAAGTGACGTCGTACCCCTCTTTTTCCAGCCAGAACACCAGCGGATGTTCAATGAGAAGGAAATCACCGGAGCCGTTTGTCTGCGGCTCAAAGCCGGCGGGTATGCCGTTCCAGTAGAGCGCGTATGGCCTGTCGAAGCTGATGTCGTTGCCGGGCCTCCTGTTTGACGCCCCCCAGGGCTGGTCTTCGTAATCGTACAGCGAACGGAAGTTGGGCCAGCGGTTGTAACTTTGCCAGGTCAGGTCCGAGGTCTGGTACATCAGGTCGGCCTTACGGTCGTCGCGGACTACGAAGATTACGTATGCTTCTCCGTTCGTTTCCAGCGTGCTCAGCTTGCCAAGATAGACGCCGCTCACCCAGTCCTGGGGAATCTTCAGGGTGAAACCTTCAATCCAGTTACATTCCTTCACTTTCTTGTAACCGTCTTCGGGCGTCGGCTGAGCAATCCCCTGCAAAGGCCCCATTGTAGTCATCAGGCGCGCCCCTTTGCCTCCGTAATAACCCATACGGTATATGTCGGCCCTGTATTGGGCGACCGGCTCTGTGCTCACGAAAACCTTAAGCGTTTCTCCCGCCCTGATGCTCGAATGAGAACAATAACCCTCGATTTCTTTGCGCCGACGCCAGCCCTTGTCGTAAGTTTCGTCCTCCGGGACATACAGCGGCGGTTTCGTTCCCTTTTTTATTGTTGTTATAATCCAGTCGGTTGTTCCCGGCTTTTCATTTTCTATCTGTATGATGTTGCGCTGTTCCGCCGCCCTTGCCTTCAGGGTCAGAACCGTCAGACCCAAAACAATAAGAACAAGAACCAGCATTAGATTGAGCTTTTTCATTTCCATTCTCCTTTCGTTATTTTGATTCAAGTTTACCATTTAGTATTATGCAATCCTACTTGCATCCGGCGTTGCCAAAAGAGTAAGTTATGGCTTTGCCGGTCTTTTTGTCTGTGCGATATGGCGTCTTGGCCGCCGAAAAATCATTGCCGAACAGTTTGATATTTCTGCTCTGCTCGCCTTCTACTTGCAGGAACTGGCCTGTGCCTTTCACCGCCCGGCAATTACGAATATCTGCTTCTGTAACATTTTTCAAAACCACTGCCGGTTCTGCCGAACCAGTATGCGCCTGCCTGCCCACAAAACCATCCAACGCCAGACCATCGACATCTTCCAAGTAAAGCGCACTTCGCCACTTGTCCGAATCGGGCGTACCCCAGACGACCTCAACGTCCTTCAACGTCAAATCCTTGAAATATCTGCCCTGTATGCCGTGTACCGCTTCTCTGAAATACGCCTTGGGGTCGTCTGACATAAACAATTTGATATTCTCGAATCGCAGGCCCGTAAGCGGACTATCCGGATGCCCGTTCATTATGCTCGAACCCTTCACGTGCGCGATTACGTCCTTTACGAGGATGTTCTCGAATTTGCCGATGGGCGAGTTCGGGTCGCGTTTACCAATTTTGAAGTAGAAGGCATCGCCCTGTCCCCACCAGAACCAGTCGTACCGCTTGCACTCGATTGTTATATTGCTGATTATCACATCACTGACGGTACCGCCATCGAGAATCATAAATGCAAATGCACGATGACTGTTGGTAATAACGCAGTTATCTATAAGCACGTGCCTGACGTCTGCGTTTATTTCATCGCCTATCTTAACCGCTGAAGATGCGCTGCTCAGCCGGCAGTTCGTGATGGTAATATTCTCACACACACGGGCTGTTCGGCCTGAGCCGCCGCTCTTGAGTGATATACAATCGTCGCCGGTAATAATAGTGCAGTTTGAGATGCGAACGTCCTTGCAGCCGTTCGGGTTTATCCCGTCGCTGTTGACCCCCTCGACCAAACTGCTATAGACGTAAACGCCGTCAACCACTACCCTGTCACAAGTCAGGAAATGGACGCACCAGACCGGGGAATTCTGCAGCGTTACCCCAGTCATCCTAACGTCGGTACAGTTGCGCAGATAGACGATGTTGTAAGTGGGGCGAATCCATCTCCAGAAAGGCATCCCCTCCGGCTTATCTCTCTTCAGCGCGTCAATGCGGTACTGTATCTCGTTGTCCCCTTTCTCTGTATATGGGTATTGGGCATGCTCGGCATTTCCATCGACTGTCCCGCGGCCCTCGATGGTGACATTGACCAGGTCTTCGCCGTACAGAATTGCCCTTCGGCCTCCGGACCAGTCGTTGCTGTCCCTGCTGCCGTATATTGTGGCGCCTGCCTCGATGTAAAACCGCACGTTGCTTCGCAGATTCAGCGACCCTGTTACATACTCACCGGGGCCGACATACACCATCCCGCCTCCCTGTGCGGCGCAGGTATCTATCGCCTTTTGTATCGCCGCCATTGTCGCCCTGGCGCCTTGCCCTTTTGTCCCGCTTGCCCCGTAGTCCCTCACGTTGTAAATCGACGTGACTGGTTGGCGCTGCTCGTTCAGGATTTCCCCCTCAGCCGAAAGACATTGGAGAGCGGGCAGTAAACACATCTGCAATAACAATACTTTTCTGTTCCAGGTCATTTTTGAGGCCTCCCTTGTTCATACACGTTTTTATAAGGTGATTTCGCTTTATCCGATGAGAATATTTTGATTCCGATGACTCGAGTGTCAGAATCAAGGGGCTTGAACTGTTTACACGCCGCGACAGGCGGCCAATCTAATTCTGCAATGTTATTTGGAAACATACTTGAACATAATTTAACATCCCGTATAATGACTGGCAAGCAGGATTTTGTGGCTGCAAGGATGCCCTGGAAAAACAGAATTTCCGAAAGGTAGAAAAATGGCTGAGCGTAAAATCGTTGCGGGAATCGTGGGGCTAGGTTACGAGGGCTATTCACTGGACTTCGTGGACAAGATTACCGCCCGCGTTCAGAAGGATTTACAGAAGACGGGCAGATTCCAGTTCCGACCTATTCCGAAGGTACAGAATTATCCGCAGGCGCAGGAGGCGATTGAGTCATTCTCGCCGCAGGGCTGCGACCTCATTATCGCCGTGGCTGCAACCTGGATTGACGCCCGCGGCGCAATCCCGTTTATGATTGCCAATAAACACCTGCCTTTCCTGCTCTATGCGACGGGCGGCAGGACGCAAAAGGACGGTACTCTGCTGTCGCCCGCGGCGGCGGCGGGGGCGCCCGGCATCCTTGAACCGATGCGGGCGGCCGGCATCAATTTTGAATTTATGTATGAGCCGCCCGATATCGACACAAAAATCGATGACATCCTCCGATTCGCCAAAGTCGCCAAAGCGGTCAATGACTTAAAAACCAAACGCTTAGGCAGTATGGGTTTTGCCGATATGGGGCTTTATACCACCAGTTTCGACAATACCCTTATACGCAACATCTATGGCGTGCAGACGGACTTCTTCGATATGCTCGAAGTGGAGAACAAGGCGGCGGCGCTGCGCAAGCAGGACGTTGCGGCACTTGTCGGCAAACTCAAGAAGGAATGGGAATTCCTCGGCCAGAAGCCCAAAGAGGAAACGCTTCAGCGAGTTGCATCGCTGACGCTGGCTATCCGCCGGATAATAAAAGAAAAAGGGCTTACGGCCATATCGCTCAAGTGCGTTGAGGGTATGATGTCCTGTATGGCCTGCGCGCCGTGTATGATGGGGACACTGGTCGGCGATGAGTGTTTCTACGTCTGTGAGAATGACGTCCCCGGAATGTTAGGCCACACAATCCTGAACAGCGTCTCCGGCGAAATCGCCACGTTCGTCGAGTCCTACGAATTCTGGGACGACCGAATCCTGTTCGGCGTCTGCGGTTTTGTGCCGCCTTCGATGATTGACGGGCCGAAGCAGGCAAAGCTCTTCCGCACAGACCCCTGGGAGGGGCTGATGAACTGCTCCAAAATGAAGACCGGCAGGGTAACGCTGCTTCGCCCGTTCTTCAGAAACGGCAGGCCGATGATTCATTTATTCACGGGCAAGGCGGTCGAAGCGCGGAAGTGGCTCGAAATCGGCTTCACCCATCCGGGTATGCACCCGAGCGTCGAAATCATCCTTGACGGCACGCTCAGGCACTATCTTGATTATGTCCCCGCGCAGCACTATTCGCTTGTCTATGGCGACTTTGCAAAGGAGATTATGTACCTGTGCAAGCTGCTGGATGTGGAGCTTGCCTACGAACAGCGGTGACCAAGAGAGCAGAACGTGGAGCATTTCCTTTCTCTCGATATTGGTACGACATCGGTAAAAGTCGCGCTGGTCAATAGCGAGGGCGACATCGTTGCGATTTCGACGCGCGAATACACGCTGCATACACCCGCCGAGAACATCGTTGAGCTCAATCCGCAGATTTACTGGCAGCGATGTAAGGAAGGAATTGCCGAGGTCCTCGCAAGTTCAAAAGTTCATCCACGCCAGATTAAGTCGGTTGGCGCGTGCAGCCAGGGCGAGACGCTCATTGTTCTCGATAAGGACGGCAAATGCCTGCGCGACGCCATCGTCTGGATTGACAACCGCTCAACGAAAGAGGCGGACGAACTTAAAAGTGTATTCGGCATCGACAACTGCACTGGACAAACCGACCTTGTTGCCACCTGGCCAATCACAAAAATCCTCTGGCTTAAGAAAAACGAGCCGCATATCTATCAACAGGTGCGCAAGTACCTCCTCGTTGAGGACTATATCCTCTACCGCCTCACAGGCCGCTTCGTCGGCGATTATTCGCTCTACAGCTCCTCATATATGGTCGATGTCGCCCACAAGAAATGGTGGAAGGAAATCCTCGATTATGTCGGCGTATCGACTGAGGTGCTGGTTGAGCTGGGCGAGTCGGGCCGAATCATCGGCGAAGTAACCGGAGCGGCGGCAAAAGAGACGGGTCTTGTGCCGGGGACGAAGGTCGTAAGCGGTGCGATGGACCAGATAGCCGCGATGATTGGCGCAGGCAACATCAAAAGCGGCGTTGTTACCGAGACAACCGGGGCAGCCCTGGCCGTCTGCGGCACAATCGACGCCTTTCCCTCGAAAAGCATAAAACGGACTCTTGCAGTCCAGTATCACGCCATAGCCGACAAATATGTCCTCATCGGCTGGTGTCCCACGGGCGGTATGGCGCTCAAATGGCTGCGAGACGCCTTCTTTGCTGAGGAAAAGAAGGCGGCGGCGGAAGCGGGGCTGGATGCCTACGATTACATAACCTCGCTGGCGTCGGGCGTGGCGGAGGGAAGCCAGGGGCTGATTTTTCTGCCATACCTCGCAGGTCCCGGAACAGGCAACATCAGGGCCGACGCGAAGGGCGTCTTCTTCGACATTGAACTGCACCACGGCAGGGAACATTTCGCGCGGGCGATAATGGAATCAATCGCATTTATCCTTTATCAGAACGTTGCTGAAATGCAGTCGTTGGGGCTGGACTGCACTGAAATCCGCTCATTAGGCGGCGGGGCAAAAAGTCGGTTATGGAGCCAAATCAAGGCAGATGTCCTCGGCAGACCGCTTATCACGATGAAGTGCGCGGAGGCGGCCGCGCTCGGGATGGCTGTCCTGCAGGCGAAGGCGCTCGGCATATACGCCACGCTTGAAGCAGCGGGCGAGAATATGGTTAAAGTTGATTCAGTCGTCGAACCGAACCCGCAGAATACAAAGGCATACCAGCCGGCGCTGGAGCGGTTTATTGAGGTAAACCACAGGTGTTTCGGCCGGCGTTAAGGAGTAGAGAATGAAGACGCTCTCAACGCTCGACATAATTATCTTTGTCGCCTACTTCGTAATCGTGAGCGTCATCGGCTTTTATGCAGGCAGACGCCGAAAAGAATCCGCCCGCGATTACTTCGTCACCTCAAGCCGCCTGCCGTGGTACTTAATCGCCTTTGGTATGCTTGCATCTTCCATCTCGACTGAGCAGTTCATCGGCTCCGCCGGTTTTACCTACAAGTATGGCCTGCCCGTCTTCAACTGGGAGCTCGGCAACTGGCCTGCGATGCTTATTCTGCTCTGGATATTTCTGCCCGTTTATCTCAGCAGAAAAATCGTTACTATGCCCAGCTACCTTGAGCAGCGATTCGGCCCCGGCCCGCGCAACCTCTACGCCGCCATCACCATTCTTGCCGCGGTATTCATTATCCTGCCCGGCGTCCTCTACACCGGCGGGCTTCTTCTCGAAGAGATGTTCGGTATCCCCAAGTACCTCGGCATCTGGCTTATGGCCATCGTCGGCGGGGCGTTTACCATTTATGGCGGCCTCATCTCCGTCGCCTGGACGCAGTTTTTCCAGGCGGCGCTGCTGCTTGCTTCGGGGCTTCTCATCTTTGTCCTCGCCATCAACAAAATCGAAGGCGGCTTTTGGGCAATCCTGCTGCCACAGGCCGCCGAACCCATCCGAAAGCATCTTATGCTGCCTGCGAGTCACCCGGAGCTGCCCTGGACGGCCATTCTCGCCATCGTCATACCGGTCAATATCTGGTACTTTTGCACCGCCCAGTATATTGTTGAAAGCGTGCTCGGCGCGAAATCCCGCTGGCACGGCAAGATGGGCATCATCGTCCTCGGTTTTCTGATGATTTGTACGGCCCTGTCGGTGGAATTCCCCGGCCTTATTGCTTACAATCTCAACCCCGCTCTCGATGTCCCCGACAAGGCATATCCTTTTGTCGTCAAGCAGCTTGTCCCCATCGGCCTGGCGGGCCTGGTTATGGCGGGCCTGTGCGCAGCCGTTATGAGCACCATTCAGGCCCTGATGCATTCCTCTTCAACCATCTTCACAATGGACCTCTATCACCGTATCAAAACCGACTCCTCGGAGCAAAACCTTATCACGGTCGGGCGCATTGCCAGTGCAACAGTCCTCATTATCGGTACTCTCTGGGCCCCTGTGGTCGGCAGCTTCCCCACGATTTTCCAGTTCTTTCAGAACTGCTGGTCTATGATTGCAGGCCCGGTTGCAGCCGTGTTTATCCTCGGCATACTGTGGAAACGCGCCACCTGCGCCGCGGCGTTCTGGACGCTTATCGGCTGCTTCCCGCTCTTCCTGCTGCCTTACGTCATACCTCTGATAGAAAAGACGTATAATACGTCAATCAATGAGTTCAACGTCGCCGGTGTCA
>CAYGVZ010000147.1:0-7353 GCA_964353475.1 uncultured Pirellulales bacterium
CGCAGCCGGTCCTGGTCATCTGTGCCTCTGAAATCACCCGTTCGGCATCCCTGGCGAGCCGGACCGGACTATGCGCCTGACCGGGACAGCACCTTTCAGCAATAGAATCTATATCCCGTTTGATAGCTGTTCTGTTCTGGGCCTGCGCCTTCGAGTAAAAGGGCATTATCTTTGCCGCAAGAGCGGACCATATTTCGCGATTCGCGGATTCATCCAGCAGATGCTCCACACAAGAAGCCGTCTTGCAGTAGAAATGCAGAATGTCCCTGTACCCAAAGTCGTTTGCCTGCAATTTTCTGGATAAGTTACCCGGAAATTGCCTGTTATAAGCAAGCATCTTGTCGAGGTAGTAAAAATCTTTATCTCGCAAGATTCTGGACCACATATCAATGTCTGCGGCACATCCTGCTTCCGGGTCAAATCCTCCGGCTTTGTCGATGTCCTGCCGCCTGAACAGTATGGCGCCCGGCCATCCAACAGCTCTTTTTCCAAGGAGGTAGTTTTTGATAAATTCCCCGCCGTTTTCTTTCATGTCCCGGCTGAACAACCTGTAGAGGTCGCCGGTGTTTCTTACTCTGCCGTTCTCATCGATTGCAGAACAATTGCAGCAAACAACGCCAACATCGGGGTGTTCATCCAGGATGCGTGCCTGTTCGGCAACACAGGCAGCACAGAGTATATCATCGTCTCCCATTATTTTGATATATTCTCCGGAAGACAGCGATACGGCCTTGTTCCAGTTCTTTATGAATCCCAAGTTGTTTTCATTTCGGATGAACCTGACGTTTGCTGCGTCCGAGTACGCCCGGGCCGCATTCATGGTTTCATCCGTGGAACAATCATCCACGACCAGAACCTCTGTGCCGGGGCAGGTCTGGGCGATAACCGAATCCACCGCCATCCTGAGATAATTGGCCCTGTTGAAGGTCGGGATTAATATAGACACCTTCGGCGTGTGCTCCTTGAGAGCGCTATCCCTGCAACTTCGAGCAAGACAGATTATAAAATCCTTCTGGGGCAGGCGGTCTTCGATGTTGTGCGTTTGGTAGTTCTGGTATTTAAAACATTCCGGCACAAGGCCGTTCTCAGACAACCACCGCCTGATTTTCTCCTCGTCGATGTCGAATGTCTGATGAAAGCCCATACTTATTGCATTGGGGCTTCTGGCCTGCCTGTATGGCGTCGAAAAGATGAGCGTCCCGCCGGGCTTCAGGGCGCGGCTGAAGACGCCGAATAACCTGGGAATATCCTCTTCCTTCAGATGCTCAACTGTCTCAAAGGAAACAATGCAGTCAAAAATGGACTGATACGTTATATGCAGCAGATTTGCGCACACAAACTCCGCATTTTTAACACATGCATAACGACGCCTTACAAGATTTATGACATCCTCGTTGATGTCTGCGCCTGTTACACGGCGGGCGTTCTCCGCCAGCATCACACTGCCGTAGCCCGTCCCGCAGGCAAAGTCGCCGATTACCTGGCCGGGTGAAATGACGCCCCTGGCGTACTCATATCTGCGGTAATGGCTCTTTTGATACATATCAAACAAGCTAAAATCGGGATTCTCCCCGTAAGGTATATCAACCCGCTCGCCGCCGCCGTCCAATTTGATTTTCGCAAGATAAAAAGAACTTTCCGCGAGCAGAAAGTTCCCGTTTGCGGAGATGCTGATCTTGTCCTTCGACGCATCGAGGTCTCTGATGGCTTCTTCCAGCACCAGTTTATCAAAATTGATAAACTCCTTGACAAACAGCAGGAACTTTCCTCTGGCTGCGATTGCGCCTTTGTTGAACAACTGCTCCTCGCTCAGGGGGGCGTCAAAATTCAACACTCTCGCCGGCGGCAAACTCTCGCCAAGGGTGCTTTCGTCGATACGCAGCCCCCGGCCACTAACAATCACGACTTCATAGTTGCGAGGCAGCCGCGCCTGATTTAGAAAAACCAGGTAGTTGTCGAGCTTTGATATATCATCCCCCACAGGCACAATTATCGAGCAGCAAATGTCCGTCTGCGACGATGATTCGGTGCTGAAAGTCGAAGTTATTCCGCTATCAGTCATTATCCGGTCACCACGCACACAGGTCTGTGTTCAGCTTCTGCGATTTAATCGGCGGCACGTACAAACGCCGAGATTCCTTCAGCTTCCCGTTCGCTGCCGCAAGCACAACCATCAGATACCGCTTCGATAAGCAGTTATAACCTTCTTGCCTTTGCGGATATTGCCCAGAACAGCAGAGACATCCGCACTCTTATCTGCCAGAAGCAAGCCGAGACGCTGGTACAACTCTTTCAGCCGCATCCGCCGCACCTCAAAATCAGGCATCGCAAGAAGACCCGCATCGGCTATTTTCTCAGTTGCCGCATCAGCTTGACGCGCCGTTCTCTCAAGCCGTGCATAGTCGCCTCGTCGAGCAAGCTCAATCTGCTTTTCCAGCAGATTCTCCAAATCGCCAAGCATCCTGCCGGCCTCTTCAGTGTTCATTTTACTCCAACCTCTGTCTGCCTGGCCTGCACCGAGTTGCGTTCCAGCTCTTCGAGAAGCCCGGCCGCCTCGGTGTGCCCCGGATTTAAAGTCAGAATATCAAGCAGCATTTTCCGGGCCGCTTGTGGTTTGCCGTCCTTGATATAAAGAGCGGCAAGAGAGAACATAACTGATGTGTCGCCCGGGTGCAGACCGAGGTAAACCTCCAGATAGTGAGTTATTTTCTCAAACGACCGCATCTGGCAGGATGTCTGGAACAGCCCGAGCAAGGCGGTGAGATTGTCGCTATCAAGCTCCAGACATTTGAGATACATCTCGAACGCCTGCTTGTAGTCAGGCCTTTGCTGCGCCACCATTGCAAGGCCGGCATACGCCTTGGCACAGTCCGGGGCAAGCCGACAGGCGACGCGGAACGCAATCTCCGCGTCGTCAAGATTGTTCTTCTGAAGCGCAATCACGCCAAGCCCCACATACGGGCCCGGTTCATCGGGCAGCAGCGATGTGGCCTTTTCGTAGCACTGTTGTGCCTGGCGGTAGTTTCCCACCGAGGCGTGACAGTCGCCAAGCTCCTGAAGGACTTCAAAATGCTGCGTTGAGTTGTGCTCTTCGACAAAATGGTTCTGTGCCGTGTTCATAGCAGTCATTTTCCTTTCTAACGCGTACCGATGTTTTCCCTCGAATTCCCGCAAACTGAATAATGGCAGCCGGCATTCCCGCTAAGTATCTCTTCCGCCCCTGTAAGCAGTTTAATTCCCGATTCCGGACGTCCCTGTCTGTTTTTCAGTTTCGCCTCGAGCAGCAGAGTGGCAACAGTCGGGCACTGTTGATTCAGGACGCTGCACAGTTCTGCAGCCCTGGCGTGACAGCCGCCGTTAAAAAGCGCGTTTGCGGCGAGCGCCCTCATCCATAATTCATTACCGTAATTGTCGGCGACATACTCGTAAATTTCGGCGGAGCGCAGCCAGTCGCCGTTCTTCTCCGCGCCGAGCGCCTCCTTGTACAAACTGTCGAATTGAAACGGTATCTGGTCGGGGCGCAGGCGTCTGATCGTAACACCGGAGGCCTTCAGGGAATCAGGCAGCGGCAAATGAGGAAAACTGCCGCGGGCCTGCTGCAGCACCTGTCGTTTAAGAACAACCGCCCACAAAGACCCGGTGGAATCCTCCAACTCGTATGCTTCCTGCTGCGCGGCACTATTGAGTAGTGCATAGAGGCAGTCCTCCAGCCACATATCCCTGATGGGAAAGCCGGCAGGCACAACAGCAACATACTCGCCTTCGCAGCAGGCAAGGGCCGCATCGAGCCGCTGGCTCTGCGAGTCGCCGGCCCCCACCGGCACGGTGACAATATTCGGCATATCGGTCTTCAGCCGCGACATATCAACTGCCGGCAGCGGAAGATAAAGCTTATATGGGTAGAAGGTATGCCGCCAAATACAGCCGACTGTGTTGCCGGCGTTCTTGTCAAATTGCCCGGCGATTAAGATTATCGACAAATCCTGCACCTTGGGCCACGGCTTTGGCGGCCTTGTCGTGCGTATGGTCAGCACGTTCCTGGCGTACTCGGCAGGGTCCCGCCGCTGCTTGACCGATATCCTGTCGCTGTCGCCCGCGGGGTGATAAAACTCGCCCGTCACCTGCCGGACGTGGTGAAAATCAGAAAAGAACACCAGCCGACGGGTCATATCCCAGTCAATCATAACGTCAAGGGACTCGTTATAAGGCCCGGTCTTCTCAATCAGGTCCGCGCGGTGCATCAAGCTGACGTGCAGAACATGGTTAAAATACAGCATAAAAAAACGGTCGAAGTCCCTGCTCACCTCAACCACTTTGCTCAGTGCCCGCCGGCTGCCGTCCGGGTGAATGCGACAATACACCTTATACAGATCGCTATAGGCAACCTGGCAGTCGGTGCGGTTCTCAAGCACGTTCACAAGCATTTCTATATGGTGCGGGTAGAACAGGTCGTCATCGTCAAGATACGCAATGTATCTGCCTTCGGCGTGCGAAATCGCCTCGTTGAGCGAAAAGGCCTTGCCGCGATTTTCTCTGCGGTTAAGAAAGACAATTCGCCCGTCATTGAACGATGCGACGATTGAACTTACGTCCTGGCCGCCGTCGTTTATGACAATAACCTGCAAATTACCGTAGCTTTGGCGCAAGACGCTGCCCAGTGCCTCCGCCAGGTATTGCGGGCGATTAAAAGTGGGTATGAGCACACTGACCTTTGGGGCGGCCTTACTGTCGCTACATTGCATCATAATCAACCTGTGTTGCTGTGGTCAGGTCAGCGAAGGACGGCTGGCGTCCACCTCGGACTCCATCTGCCTGAAGACCTCGTTGATTCGGCCTAATTGTCTTTCCAGCGGGTACTTCTCTTCGACGAATCTGCGATACCGCCGCGGCTCGTATATTTCGGATGTAACCTGGCGGCAAAAATCCTCGGAGATATTAAACAGAAATTCGGAAGGAAATATCTGATTAGCGCCAGGAAAGTTGTGTATTACGGGTTTCAGCCCGCACGCCATACCTTCAAACAGACCCATTCCCTGGCTTTCGCTGACGCTCGTCGAGACAACATAGTGCTTATCCTCAAGCCAGCGGTTAATGTCCTCCTGCCAGCCGTCAAAGAACACCGCGTCAGCCAGGCCCATCGTCTCTACTATATGCCGCACATACTGCTCCAGTTCGGGCTCCTGGAAAACGCCTGCGAAAAAGAGCTTGTACCCGCGGTCGATATAATGCAGCTTCTGCATACACTGCAGAAGAAACATCGGATTTTTTCTCATATTCAGATACCCGATACAGGCGATGTTCCGGCCTCGCGGTCTGTCTGTGAATCTGTACTTGTCAAGATTGACGCCGTTGGGAATCGCTGCCATACGGGTGCGCTTGTCGATATCCGGAACCTGTCTGAAGATTGCATCACGGACGAAAGAATTGCCCACGGTAATAAGCAGGTCGATGTTCTCCCAGCGTACCTGGCTCGGCCAGTCGCTGTACGCCTCGAAGCGGTGCAGGCGAACAACGTTCTTGCAGACCTTCGGCAGTTTGGACGCCTCGGCCGCCATGCTTGTGCACCACTCGAACCAGGATATGTCGCTCCATTTCATCAGCTCGTACATCTGCCTAAGGTCGTGCCCTTCAAAAAGTTTCACGCCGAAGCGCTCCCGGGCGAATTCATATATGTCTCTCAGGAATTTCACGTCGCCTTTTACCCCGCAGAAGAATGCGATTTTGGCTCGCTTGTCCCGAATCAATTCGACCATCGGCCTGAGTACCTGCTGGTCGGGCGCTATTTTCAGGGACCGCAGCAGCATTTCGAGACCGTCCGCCTTGTTGCCGCTGTCGATAAAGACCCTGGCGGTGCGGTTGATAAGGTCGGCGCTGAGTATCTCCATCTGCTCCATCCGGTCAAGAAGCTCGACTGTCTCAGCCGGCCTGCCAGCAGCAAGGCAGGCCTCAGCCAGATTCCACAGAACTTCGCCGGAATTGGGCGCAAGGTTTAACGCCTTGTGGAAATACTCGGCGGCCTGCTCGGAATGACCAAGACAATGCAGGATAGCGCCTGCGTCGTTTATCGCCTCGGCGTCGTCCGGCACGCCTCGCAGATGCACCTGTATGCACTCGAAGGCCTGCTGGTACCTGCCCGCCTCAGCCAATGCCAGGCCCTTCTGGTAGTAGCTCAATTCGGTCTGCATCATAATTTCAATCGCTCCTGTTTTCTCCGGCCCCTGTCACCAGAGGGCGCGTACCAATCGGGCATGGGGAGATAATGCAAAAGGCGTGCCGACCGGACCAAACCACAGCCGCAAACAAACAACGCTGGTTTATTTGTGCCGTTCGGCAGCCACGTCAAAATATCAGACACTTCTGTCACCTCAACAGGCATTACCGTTTCAACCCCCGCTGGCCATACTTCCGCCCCGCCGCCTTATTCGATGAAATCCAGCAGGGAGAGCGACAACAGTTTGTCGGCCACCGCAAGCGATGCCTGGTAGAGCATCTCCTGACGAGACAAATCCACCGCTATCTGAGCTATGTCGGCTTCCTGCAGTCGGGTTGCCTCATCTTCGGTATCGTATTTCGTTGTCTCCAGCCCCGCCTTCAGATTGTCAAGAAAGCCGATTCTCGACCCTATCCGTACCTGGTCCTGGACAAGCAGTTGGTTGATTTCATCCAGCGACTCAATCGCCTTATTCCGCACCTCTTCAAGCTGCGCTTCGGAGAGATTGCGCTCGTTTCTGAGAACGTCACGAATCGAGATTAGTGTATTGAACAGGTCGTATGTCCCTGGCACCCGCACCAGTTCGACGCCGGTAGCACTTATTTGTGTGCTATCAACGTATAGGACGCGGCCGGAGCGCGAATCGGTAACTGCCTGGTTTGTGCTGCCGCCGGCGGGCACCGTTACGTAGGTGGCGCCGTCGTCGATTGAAAGCTTATAATTGCTGCCGTCGTGAATAACCGTAAGCCACACATCGCCTGTAACGCTCGATGTCCCTGTTCCCGCCGCCGCGCCGGTATCGCCCGTGAAAACCAGTTCACTGCGGTCGTCCGAGCGGAATAGCTGGTCTCCGATGTAATAGGCGCTCGTTTCAACCCCGGGGGCGACTTCGACCAGACGACCGTCTAAACTTCCATTGTAGGTTACACTCGTGATGCTGCCACCGGTAAAGCCCGCCTCATAAGGTTCTGACTCCGTGTTCCCTCCGCCAAACAAATAGTGGTCGTTGTATTTCGTATTTGCCAGTTGGACAAGCTGCTCGATGGCATCCTCAATGCCTTCTGCGGCCCTCTCACGCCCATCCTGGCCGTATGTGCCGCTGACAATCTGGGTGATGCTGACTCTGGTCTGGGCAATTGTGG
>CAYGVZ010000148.1:0-7351 GCA_964353475.1 uncultured Pirellulales bacterium
AGTCGGTGAAGACGCGAGGGATGTTGTACTCTTTGGCGAGTTTCTTCGCGTGGCCGGGGGTCGGCGACGCGACTGCCACAACCTCCGCCTCATCGGGCATTATCTTGAACGACTCGGCGTGAATAAACGCCTCAAACTGTGACCCGATAATTGCAACCTTGACTTTTCCTTTGTTCGCCACTGCTGAGAAGCTCCAGTTCCGATTAGCGCAAAAAACGATTCAATCAAATGCCTGCCGGCCCGTAATGGCGTCGGTGAGGATTCGGGTGTTTGCGAAATCGAGTGACGAGCCGGCGGGCAGGCCGCGGGCAAGACGAGTAATTTTGACGGTACCGGGTTTGAGCAGAGAAGTTATGTAGAGTGCGGTACCGTCCCCCGCCATATTGGGGTTGGTGGCCATAACGATTTCACTTACCCCCCCTGCTTTGACACGGGCAACAAACTGGTCGATTGTCAGGTCGGATGGTTCAATACCGTCCAAAGGCGCGATATGCCCGCCCAATACGTGATAAACCCATTTGCACAGGCCCGTCTTTTCGAGATGAATTACGTCTTTGGGCTGTTCGACTACACAAATCACTGTCTTGTCACGGCGGGGGTCGGCGCATATCTGGCAAATATCTGATTCGGCGAGGTTGAAGCAGGTCTTGCACCGCCTGATTTTCGTCTTGACCTCCGATATGGCGTTTGCCAGGGCCATCGCCTCGTTTGTATTTGCCTTGAGGATATGGAAGGCAAGCCGCTCGGCCGTCTTTGGCCCGATGCCGGGCAACCTGCCGAATTCATCGATGAGCTTGCTCAGCGTTTCTGTGTAGATTTCACTCATACTTTTGCAGTGGTTACTATACAGTCAAGCAGTGAGGAATGTCAACGAAGAGGTCGTAATTTAAGTTCTTGTAAAAATATCAGTATCCCGTTAGAATCCCGGCGAATTATGAAGGCAAGGGTGCTGTTAGCAATTGCGGGAATGCTGGTACTGGTCGGGTGCGGCAAGGAGGCACCGCCGGACAAGCCGAGCGGTTTTATTCAAATCAAAGGTTCGGACACAATCGTAAACGCCGCACAAAAGGTCAGCGAAGAGTTTATGAAGGAGTACCCGTACGTCTTTGTAGCGATAACGGGCGGCGGGACCGGAGTGGGAGTCGCGTCACTTATCAACAAGACGTGCGACGTTGCCACAGCTTCACGCGAGATGAAACAGAAAGAAATAGATATGGCCCGCAAGGCGGGGGTCGAGCCGAAAGAGCACGTGGTGGCATTCGACGGCGTGGCGGTGATTGTCAACAAGAACAACCCCGTAGATAAGCTGACGATTGAGGATTTGCACAGGATATTCACGGGCGAGGCCATGAACTGGAAAGAATTTGGCGGCAAGGACCTCGAGATAGTAACACTGTCGCGAGAGGTCAGTTCCGGCACGCACATATACTTCAAGGAAGAGGTAGTGCAGCTCGGAAAGAAAGAAAATAAGGATGAATTTTCCGCGGAGACACTCCTGCTCACCAGTTCGCAGACGATAGTGGAAGAGGTTGTTACAAACGAGGAGGCAATTGGGTATCTTGGGATGGGATACCTGTCGGAACGGACGAAGGCGCTGCAGGTAGGCAAAGGCGACAAGTTTTATCCGCCGAGCGTTGAGACCGTGATAAACAAGACGTACCCGTTATCGCGGCCATTATATTTTTATACCAATGGCGAGCCGACGGGCGTAACAAAGCTCTTTATGGAATACACGATGAGTCCAGCGGGGCAGAGTCAATTCGAGCAGACCGGTTTTGTGCCGGTGGGAGCAGCTGTTGAGAAGACGGATTAGCGAATTTGTTATCGAGTCCTGCATCCGGCTGAGCGGGCTGCTGGTCATCATATTCGTATTCCTGATATTTTTGTTTTTGCTGCGTGATTCGCTTGCACTGTTCTGGGTATATCCGGTCGGCAAGTTTCTGTTCGGTACACACTGGCTGCCCATCTCCGAGCCGCCCAAATTCGGGATAATACCGCTGTTCCTCGGCTCGATATACGTAACGGTGGCGGCGATAGCGATATGTGTGCCGATAGGAGTCGCTGCGGCGATGTTCATCGCGGAAGTGGCGCCGAAATCGCTCAAGCACGTACTCAAGTCGCTGATAGAGATACTGGCGGCGATACCAAGCGTGGTGCTCGGCTTTATCGGGATTGTCTGGCTGGGACCTTTTATGAGGGGCACGTTCCACCTGTCAACGGGTATGTGCGGGTTGACGGGTAGTTTGCTCCTGGCGTTTATGGCGCTGCCGACGATAATCAGCATATCCGAAGATGCGCTTGTGGGCGTCCCTCGCACCTACAAGGAGGCGGCATACGGGCTGGGGGCGACCCGATGGCAGGCGCTGTGGCGCATAACGCTCCCCTCGGCTTGGTCGGGGATAATGGCCGGCGTGATGCTGGGCATAGGACGGGTCATCGGCGAAACGATGGTGGTGATGATGGTTACGGGCAATTCTCCGGTCGTGCCCGATTCGATACTCAAGCCGCTGCGGACGCTCACCGCGACAATAGCCGGCGAGATGGGCGAGACGGTGCGAGGGTCGGAGCATTATTTTGCATTGTTTGCGGTCGGCTTAGTCCTGTTTATCATCACGTTCATAATAAATTTCGCGGCTGATACCTGTATGCGGAGGGCGAGAAGATGAACGCGGCCCGCGTGCGGGAAAAAGTCGCATTCACGGTGCTGGGGCTGATAACGCTTCTTGTGGTCGCGCCCATAGTGCTGACGATAGTGTATATCGTGAAAAACGGAATCAGCGCGGTAAGCTGGGAGTTTGTGAGCCAGCCGCCGCGCAACGGGATGAAGGAAGGCGGGATATTTCCGGCTATAATAGGGACGATAATACTGGTTGCGGGAACGATGATTTTGTCGCTGCCGGTCAGCGTCCTGTCGGCGATATACCTTGTGGAATATGCGAAAGACAACTGGTTCACCCGGTTAGTGAAACTGTCGGTGGTGAATCTATCGGGGATACCGTCGATAGTGTATGGCTTATTCGGATTTACGTTGTTTGTGATATATATGCGGCTGGGGACGTCGATACTGGCGGGGGCACTCACGCTGGCGATAATGAGTATGCCCGTGATAATAACGGCCACCAAGGAGGCGCTGGAATCGGTGCCCCACAGCTTCCGCGAGATTAGCTTGTCGTTAGGCGCGACAAGATGGCAGACCACTCGATACTGCGTGCTGCCTTATGCGATACCGGGGATTCTGACCGGGACGGTACTGAGCTTGAGCAGGGCCGCGGGCGAAACGGCACCTATACTGTTCACCGTGGCGGCGTTTTATCTGCCGCGACTTCCCAGAGGGGTTTTCGACCAGGTAATGGCCCTGCCGTATCACTTGTACGTGATATCGACCCAGGTGCCGAATATGCCGATGACGCTGAGTTTTGCCACCTGCTTTGTGCTGATAGCGCTGGTATTTCTGATGAACGTCGTAAGCATATTCCTGCGAGCACACTACCGCAAAAAGAAACTATGGTAGAAGCGATGATACAAACGAAGGGACTGACGTGTTATTATGGCGACCTGCGGGTTCTGAGCGCCGTAACGCTTGAAGTCCGCCGCAACGAGATATTCGGGATAATCGGCCCCGCCAACAGCGGCAAGACGACGTTTTTGCGGGCGCTGAATCGGCTCAATTTTCTCAACGTGTCGTACCAGCAGACAGGCGCGATATACCTGGGCGGTGAGGACATAAGGAAGCTGAGCGACAGCGTCCTGCGAAAACGCATCGGCATAATATTTGCACTGCCGCAGGTGCTGCCTGTGAGCATATTTGAGAATGTCGCCTACGGGCCGAAAGTGCACAGAGCAGGGGACAGGCGGCAAGTGGAGCAGATGGTGGAGGAGGCGCTGAAGAAGGCGTACTTGTGGGAAGAGGTAAAAGACCGGCTGGATGAACCCGCAATGAAATTGTCGGGCGGCCAGCAGCAGCGGTTGTGTATAGCCAGGACTTTGGCGGTCGGGCCGGATGTTATTTTGTACGATGAACCCTGCTCCGGACTGGACCCCATTTCTACCGGCAAGGTTGAGGATGCAATGCAGGAGCTTAAGAGCAGTTATACGCAGATACTCGTTACTAATAACACGAAGCAGGCCGCCAGGGTGTCCGAGCGATGCGCATTCTTCCTTATGGGTGAGGTTGTTGAGGTTGCCGGTACGGACGAGCTATTCACCAAACCCCGCGACCAGCGGACAAACGATTACATAACGGGCAGATTCGGATAGTATGGGCATTGAGACAAAAATAGAAACCGTTGGTCTGAATCTGTACTACGGGGATTTTCTTGCGCTGAAGGACGTGAATATCCGGATACCGCCGCAGAGCGTAACGGCGATAATCGGGCCGAGCGGCTGCGGCAAGAGCACGCTGCTGCGATGCTTTAACCGGATGAACGACCTTGTCGAGCATACACGGCTGGCGGGGAAAATACTGATAGAGGGGCAGGACATCCTCGAGCCGGCTACCGATTTGATATACCTGCGGCGCAAAGTGGGTATGGTTTTTCAGCGGCCGAACGTGTTCGATTTGTCGATATATAACAATCTCAGGTTCGGACTGCGGATACATAGGATGCTCAATGACAGGCAAAGCATAATGGGCGCCATTCAAGTCGGACTTGAACACGTCGGGCTGTGGGAGGATTTGAAGAACAATCTCAGGAAAAACGCGCGGACACTGACGCTGGAGCAGCAGCAGCGGCTTTGCATCGCCAGGGTCGTGATACTCAAGCCCGATGTGATTCTGCTGGACGAACCCTGCTCGGCCCTGGACCCGATATCGACCCTGAAGATAGAGGACCTGCTGCGGACGCTGAGACAGGAATATACGCTGGTGATAGTAACACATAATATGCAGCAGGCGGCAAGGGTATCGGATTACACGGGCTTTATGTACCTGGGCGAACTCGTGGAGTTCGGCGAAACCAGCGATGTCTTTACAAAACCCGGAGAAAAGCTGACGGAAGATTACATAAGCGGACATTTTGGATGATTAAGTGAGGGCAATATGGTCAGGGAAAGTTTCAGCAGATACATCAAAGAGGTTGAGAAAGAGATAAGCCAGATGAGCGAAATGGTCATAACCGCGACCAATCGCTCGATAGAGGCATTGAAGGCCCGCGACACGGCGGCTGCGGAGAAAATTGTCGCGGACGATGCGATGATAAACCAGAAACGCTGGGACATCGAGGAGAGGTGCATTGATTTAATAGCGACCCAGCAGCCGGTGGCCAGCGACCTGCGGGAAATCATAGCGGCGCTGAATATAATCACCGAGCTTGAGCGAATGGGGGATTATGCGGAGGGGATAGCAAAGATTGTGATATTGCAAGGCCAGGAGCCGCTCGTCAGGCCGCTGGTGGCGATGCCTATTATGGGGCAGAAGGCGACTGATATGCTCAAGAGGAGCATAGAGGCGTTCCTGAAGCGCGACGGCAAGGCAGCAGAAAAAATCTGCGACGAGGATGACGAAATAGATATGCTGTACGACCAGGTTTACCGCGAGCTGCTGACGTATATGCTCGAAGACCCGAAGACCATCACGCGGGCGACGTATCTGATTTGGGCGGCGCACAACCTGGAACGCATAGCGGACCGCGTCACGAACATCTGCGAGCGTATAGTGTTCCTTGTTACCGGCTCAATGCCGCAGGCAAAGATATCGCGGTACTGATTTCGTACCACGTCGTGTGTATCGCACAGCGCAGGTCACTGCGCATCATCAATGCCGGTGATTGTGGCATCAAGCTCAGAGATGACAATTCTCACCGCGGGGTCATTGATAATCTCATTCTGCCTCTGGCTTTTGGTTTTGGGAGCGGTTTGGCCGACGCCGTCCGAAACCTGCAGATTCAGCTTGAAACTGGCGCCGCAGTGCTGCTCCAGTACCAGGCGGATTTGTTCCAGCCGGCCGTTGCTTTCACACATCTTTTTCTGCATCTGGGCCGAAGCCGGAAATTCAAGAGTGAGAATTTCGCCGTCGAGTTTGGTGGGTTGCGCGGAGGCAAGTAAGCCGGCCGTCCCTGCGCCGAGTTTATCGGCGATGAGTTTGAGAATAGCCGGCCAGTTATCTTTGACCGATTGCAGGCCGGACACATTCGCCGGCGAAGACGACTGGATTGTGGATGGCGGCAGCGAGGACACAGCCGGCCGGGGAGCAGGCGAAGGATTAGTCAGGTCTTTTTTTTTATCCTGTGGCTGGCTCGTCTGAGCCAGAAGGGTATCGACGTTTAAGAAATGCTCAGCAAGAGTCAATCGCAGCACGGCGGCATCAAGCAGCGCACGTGCCGTCTCGGAGTTCTTGAGAGACCAGCGTAGTTTCTCCAGCGAAATGATGTTATAGACCAGCGATGCCGTGTCGAATTTCTCGGCGAGGTCCCTGGCCTGCTTTTTCTGCTCATCGGTGAGAACCAGGATGTCGCAGTCGGCCCCGGCCGCCTTTACGACCATAAGGTCTCGCATATATTCGATAAGGGCGTCAACTATCTGCACCTCGGACAGCCCACCGCCGGCAAGGCCCTCTATTGCAGCAAGCACCCCGGCAGCGTCCGATTGCGCTATTTTGGCAACAAGATTGGACACCTTCTCACTGTCGGGACAGCCGAGATATTCTTCGAGCAGTTTCGCCGAAAGCGGCTCGATGCCGGTGCTTATAAGGCGGTCGAGCAAGCTCAGGCCGTCGCGCATTGAGCCGGCGGCCATCTTTGCCAGGGCAAGCACAAGGTTGTCCTCATATTTTATCTTTTCGGCATCAAGAATCGACTTGAGCTGCTTGACTATCAAGGCAGGCGTGATGTTCCTGAAGTCAAACCGCTGGCAGCGAGACTGGATGGTCGCAAGAACTTTGTTCGGCTCGGTCGTGGCAAAGATAAACTTTATATGCGACGGCGGCTCTTCGAGAATCTTCAAAAGTGCGTTGAAAGCCGAGACGCTCAGCATATGCACTTCGTCAATAATATATATTTTGTATCTTGCACGGGCCGGTCTGTAGATGGCCTTTTCACGCAGGTCCCTGATGTTGTCAACGCTGTTGTTTGACGCCCCGTCTATTTCGATGACGTCTATGTCTTCGCCGATATTCACGTTGACGCAACTGTCGCATTTACAGCAGGGGCTGACGGTCGGCTTGTCCGCTTTAAGGCAATTGAGCGCCTTGGCTAAGATTCTTGCCATCGTGGTCTTGCCGACCCCGCGGGTGCCGGTGAACAGGTACGCGTGCGAGACCCGGTCGGTCTTGATTGCGTTCTTGAGCGTCTGCGCAATCGGCTCCTGCCCAACGACGTCGTCGAAGGTCTGCGAACGGTATTTGCGAGCTAAGACG
>CAYGVZ010000149.1:0-3358 GCA_964353475.1 uncultured Pirellulales bacterium
CCAAGACGCTAAGAATTTCTTTTTTGAAACAAAGCATGTAATCCGTGTGAATCCGCCTGCCCTGCGTAGCGTAGCGAAGTAGGGTGAAAATCCGTGGTTGCCTTTTTGTGCCTCTTCGCGGCCAAATGAATCAGTGAAAATCTGTGGAATCTGTGGTTCAGGAAGCTTTGTTTTTCGCTCAAAAACCACAGGGGCGGTTCTTCCGACCGAATCTGACCTTATCTGACCCCATCTGACAATCCCACAACGCAACTAATAGAATCCAGACCCGCGAACTCTATATGTAGTACATTTACCCCCTACCTGTCCCAAAACCGACCCCATCTGGCCCCATCTTCATTTTCAGCGTAAAAAAATAGATTCCATTCGGCCAGTGGATTCTATTGAATTCTAATGGATTCTATGGACTCAGGACGCGGTTATTGACTCAAAAACGCAGATTTCACCCTATAAACACGCGAACCACTGAATTCTAATGGATTCTATTGAATTCTATTTTTTCAGCGTAATAATGCGCCCCGCCGGTCTGCGTTCGCAGCGGCCAAATACCCGTGTTAGTCGGGTTTTTTGAGTTCTTCGATTTTGGGCAGGTCCTTGAGGGAGTTAAGGCCGAAGAGTTCGAGGAATTTTCTGGTAGTGCCGTAGAGCAGGGGTCTGCCCAATACTTCGGCCCTGCCGACGATTTTGACAAGGCCCTTGTACATCAGGTTGCGAATCATCTCGCCTGCGGCGACGCCGCGAATGGCCTCGATATCGGCGCGGATGATGGGCTGCTTGTATGAGATAATTGCCAGCGTCTCCAGTGCCGGCTGGGAGAGCTTGCTGTCCTCGCGTGCGCGGAGGAGCTTTTTCAGCCAGTGGTTATACACATTCAGGGTGAGCATCTGGTAGCCGCCCGCTATCTGCTCAATCCTGAACGCATTGTTGTTTGCTTTATACTTTTCGTTCAGCGCGTCGATATGGGTGCGAACCTGTTTTGCGCCCGTGCCCACGATATCCGCCAATCGCGCCGGCGAGACCGACTCATCGCTGGCAAACAGCACCGCCTCTATTACCGATTCAACGGTCGCCTCGGAAGGCGGCTCGCCATCCGCCTGCGGGTGTGCTTCAGGCGATTGTTCGCCGGCGGTTTCCTCGAGAATCCGCGCCCCTGCCTCCGAGGCAATCTCCTCGTCAGTATGCTCCTCAATCTCCTGCTCGGGCAGGATTTCTTCATTATCCATCGCTGCTTTCTGCTCGTCTGTCATAACTGTTTCCAAACAAAGGGGTCTGCATCCTTTCGGCTTACCCTAATTGTGACGCCCGCAAGGGCTTTTTGCAACTGTCGGCTGAACTTTTTGAGTATGAATCGCTCCGAGACGGTGTGTGAAAGGCACAGGCAAGTCAGTCCCGCTTCCTGCGCCGCGAGGGCCTGGTGATGCTTGAATTCGCCTGTAACGTACAGGTCGGCTTCCTGTGCGATGACCTGATTTATGATTCTGCCGCAGGAGCCGGCACAAACGGCGGCGGTTTCGACAAGTCGTTTTGCGGGGCCGATGATGCCGACCGCCTTTGCGCCCGTGGCTCTTTTTATCTTCCTGATGATTTCCGGCAGCGGCGCGGGTTTATCGAGTTGGCCGATGCGGCCCAGTCCGAATTTGTCCTGCTCATTGTACAGGCGGAAAACATCATAAGCGGGCGTCTCGTAGGGGTGGGCTTTCAGCATTGCAGCAATTACGCCATCCAACCTGTCTGTGGGGACAATCGTCTCGAGCCGTGATTCGTTTACCCTTTCGAGTTTACCTCTCTTGCCGATTGCGGGATGCGCACCGGCCAGCGGGAGAAAAGTCCCCTCGCCCCGTGCGGCGAAACTGCAATGGCTGTAGCTGCCGATATGTCCTGCGCCGGCGGCGAAGAGGGCATTTGCGACCTTTGCGGCTGAATCGACAGGGACAAAGACGACGAGCTTGTAAGTATCGAGCGATGGTTTGTTGACGTAATCGCCTAATGGCTTGCCGTCTTTGATGCCTACAATCTCCGCCAGGCCGTCGTTGACGCCGCCCTTTGCGGCATCGAGAGCGGTGTGTATCGAGAAGACGGCGATGCCGGAGCGAATCAAATCATAAACCACGCCTGTCGAGGCAGTCGCAGCGATTTTCTTCAGGCCGTCCCAGATGACGGGATGATAACTGACAATCAAGTCCGTTCTGAGGCGTTTTGCCTCAGCCAGCACATCTTTAGTAACATCGATGGTCAGCAGAATCCTGCGTGCTTCTTTTCGCTCATCACCGATAAGCAGGCCGACGTTGTCCCAGTCCTGGGCAAGTTTGAGCGGCACAATGCGGTCTATGGTTTTTGCTATATCCTTTACTTTCATTGTCGCACCTTACAAGTATCATGAAAAAACTGCGCGTACAACTCGCGCAGCTTCCCGGTAATGGTTCCCGGCCTGCCCTGGCCTACTGAGTGCTTTTCGATACCGACTACGGGTATTACCTGCATAATCACGTTAGTAAGAAAAACTTCATCTGCGCCCAACAAATCGTCTATGGTCAGGTCCTTCTCGATAAGTTCAATCCCATTAGTGCGAGCAAGTTCACAGACGGTTTTTCGGGCGATGCCGGGCAATACAGGGGTATTCAAAGCAGGCGTATGAAGGACCGAGTTTTTGACAAGAAATACATTGCTGATGCAACCCTCCGCCAAACGGCCATCGGTCGTGAACCAGAGTGCCTCGGCGGCTTTTTTCTGATGCGCCTGTTTGAGCGCGAGCATCCGCGGGAAGTAACTTGTGGTCTTGTGCCCGCAGGCGGGGTCGGTAATATTCTGCCTGTATAAACATAACGTTACCAGCACACCCTTGCTGTAATACTCGGATGGGTAGGGCTGAAATTTGCCGGCAGCGGCGAGCAATGTCCCTTTGCGATACTCGTCGGCCTGGGTTATCGAGCCGGCCGTAACTGTCAGGCGAATGCGAGCATCGGCGAGTTCATTGGCTTTTAAGACCTGGCTAACTGCATCAGCCAGGTACTCTTTGTCGTACCCATGCTCAATGGATAACCACTTGGCGCTGGCCAGCAGGCGTTCAAGGTGGTCATCCAGCCGAAAGACGACGCCGTTGTGCGCTTGCATCGTCTCAAATAAACCAGCGCCATACAGGAATCCGCCGTCGTTTGCATAAACCGAGGCGTTGTCGGCGTCGATGAGTTTATCGTTAAGGAATACCTGTTCGGCCATTAACTGTTCTGTCCGGGGCAAACTGCTTTGATGCCCGCTATCAGCGCCCTTGCTTTTGTGATTGTTTCGTCGTACTCGGCTTTTGGGTCGGAATCGGCGACGATGCCGCCGCCTGTTTGAACGAATGCCTTTTTGTCTTTGA
>CAYGVZ010000149.1:3368-7271 GCA_964353475.1 uncultured Pirellulales bacterium
ATGTTCAAGGATGCGCTGCCGTCAAGGGCGATACAGCCGATGGCGCCGGTATATACGCCGCGAGCGGTCGGCTCAAGCTCGTCTATAATTTCCATAGCGCGAATCTTTGGAGCGCCCGTAATCGACCCGCCGGGAAACATCGCACGCAGGACATCGCAGAATGTAACGTCTTCCCGAAGCTCGCCTGCCACGGTCGCCACTGCGTGAAACACCGTGGGATACGTCTCGATGGTCCTGGGCTGCGAAACATATCTTGTGCCGGGCACGCATACTCGCGCGACGTCGTTTCGTTCGAGGTCGATTATCATATTCAGTTCCGCCTGCTCTTTTTCGCTTCTGAGCAGCTCATCGAAATTCGTCGCGTTGATGTGAGTCGCATTGCGGGAGAGGTCTTTTATGCGCGGCCGAGTGCCCTTTACGGGCTTTGTGCTTATGACGCCGTTTTTGATTGTGATGAACATTTCGGGTGAGGCGCTGACAATCTGAAATTCAGCCGCGTCGATATAGGCGGCATAAGGGCTTGGGTTGTAATGGTTCTGCCAGGCAAAGAGGTCTATCGGCGGCGCATTGAAATCGCACTCGAACCGCTGCGAGAAATTTATCTGGTAAACGTCGCCGTCATAAATGTATCGTCTTATCTTCTTCAGCGCTTCAAAGTAACAATCCCTGCTTATGTTGCAGCGGGTTTGTGACAGGTCGATTCTCTCAAGGTTGGCGGGGGCGTAAACCGCTGCACTTATATTTTTCGCCTGGCTGAGCAGACCCTCCAGCCAGTTGAGTTTTTCCTGGGGGCTTTCTGTGTCACCGGGCAGTTCAATCGCAATCAGCCAGAAGTCGCCCGTGATATGGTCGTAAGCAATCAGGCGGTCATAGAAGCACAAACGAATCAACGGCAATCCCAAGTCATCGACCGCACGCGCAGATACCCTCTCAATGTACCTGCCGAGTTCGTAGCTGAAGTATCCGACCCACCCGGCGGTGAACAAACCTTTTGGCAAATCGTCCTGCGTTTCTGTCAGGCGGTATTTGTCTAATGCTCTTTGCAGTTTTCCAAACGGGTCTTTTTGGTCCGCCAGGGGATGGCCTGCGCCACCTGACCGAAACTCGAAGACCTCTTTCGGTTTTGCCGCCCAATAGCTAAAGCCGTCGGCATTTGCCTTTGAGGCGTTGCCGCCGAGGATTGAGACGGCCGGCAGTTGCGAGAATACGCGGCCCAGACAATCGAGGGGGACATCCACAGCCACTTTGCGGCAATGGGGGTTGCAGTTTATTATGCGTGCCGGGGGTGCAAGTGTGTCTATGGCCATTGCAATAGCCCTGCCTTGAACTGTTGTATAATCTGTACGCCTGATGACGTGCCGATTCTGTCGGCGCCGGCGGCGAGCATTTCGGCTGCCTGCTGTACGGTTTTTATACCGCCCGCAGCTTTTATCTTACAATGCGGTGCATATTCCTTCATCAGCTTGATATCCTCGGCGGATGCGCCGCCGGCGGGGTGCAACCCGGTGCTGGTCTTTACAAAATCGACGCCGCAGCGGTCGCAGATTTGGCAGGCGAATATCTTCTGGTCTCGCGTCAGGGCAGCCGATTCGATTATGACCTTGAGCAGGACCTTCGGCCTCATCGAATGACACATTTTCCGCATTGCCTCAAATTGCCGTGTGAGATATTTTTCGTCGCCTTCGATAATCGCGGCCAGGTCGGCAACCATATCAATCTCGTCTGCCCCGAGGAAGATCTGCTCTTTTGCCTGAGCGACCTTGATTTTCGTGAAGTCGGCGCCGAAGGGCAGCGAGACGACTCCGCCGACCGCGACGCCGGTGTCGTGGAGCAGGTTCGCAGCCAGCGCCACCCATCTCGGATTGATTGAGACGGCGTGAAAGCCGTACTGTTTTGCTTCTTCGCACAGCCGACGTATCTGCTCGCTTGTTGTTTCGGGCTTTAGCAGCGTATGGTCAATGAAGCCGGCCAGTTCCTTTTCGCTTGCTATTGTTACCATTTAACCGCCTTCCGTCGCGGCCGCAACGAATGCTTTGCGGTCAATAAACCATTTGACCAGACCAGTTGTTATGAGCGTCTTGATGATAATCGTCCCTGCCGCAAGGCCAAAGCAAAAACCGCCCACAGTATTGAAAGGATAAGGCACAAACTGCGGTATCCCGAAATTGGCCGCCTGCTCTGCATTCAGCAACCCATTGCCGGTCGCCGCCCACATTATCACAAGGCAAGCCGCAAATGAAATTGTGGGCGCACAGCCGTATAATGCCAGGTACGCCGCAGTTCTCAGGACCTTTTGCGGTTCCGCCTTGCCTCTCAGCCACCGGCCAAAGACAATGCCCCACACAATCGCCAGACCAAAAGTGAAAACCTGCGTGCACATCCCGAATGCGAACGCAACGCACTCGATAAAATACAGGCCGAGCAGCATTACGACGTAGCGATAGATGCTTTTTTGAATGCCGGCGACTGTGCACAGCAGTTTTGCGGTGGGAATGACAAACGCAAACCCTGCACCCAGATTCGTCACAGCCAAAGCTGCGATTAATATATGCTCACTGAAGTTCTCGCTCATTTCCGTCGGTTCTGTTCAGAGCGATTGTTCTGTTGAGGGTGATTTGCTTTGGTTTTGTGCCTGTTTTTTTGGTTGAAGAATTCGACGCTCTTGAATCCTCTTTTGATTACGGCGCTGTGACGTGCTCCTTTCGGGATGTAGTATGTATCACCTTTTCTTACGACATTCTTTTTGCCTTCGATTGTCAACTCCATCCGGCCGTCGAGCGCAACGCCCCATTGCACCTCGTGTGAGTGTTCAGGAATCATGGTGTCGTTGTCAAACGCCCAGAAGATGACCTGTTGATTCTCGCCCTGCAGCAAACGCGCCGTCAGACCTTGGATAGGAATATCGGCCTGCGGGAGAGACATAATAAAATCCGGAAACGGCTTGTTTTCATCGCTGCCCATTAGTTATGTATCCTTTCTTTCGGAAGAATCCCATCGCTTCGACGACAGAGTGAAACATGTGAGTTGCGGTCTGGGTAACGAAGACGGACGGTCTTTGTTTGGCGGGCCAGATTACGAAGACCTGCTTGGCGGCCTCGTGGGCGTGCTGGAGTTCGCGTTCAACGCCGCTCGATATCGCCGCTCGCCCGTCCGGCAGTGTCGGAATGAAGCTGATTATCATCTCGGCCTGCTCAATCAGCATAAAATCGCGTGCGTATGTCTGGCTGTTTATGTCGCGCTCGATTTGGAGGAGCTGCTCGGTCGTCAGCCGAACCGGCTCACCGCCGAGGTCAACCTCAATTTGGTCCCGACCCTTCTCGATTGCATCGTGAGCATATCGCGGCAGGTGCGCTTCCTCCAGGTCGCCGGGGTCAAAACAGGTAAAATCCTGTTTCATCGTCTTGCGAAAGGCGTCTATTTCTTTTCTTACATCCTGCATATCCGTAATCGCGGTCATTGGAAAGCTCAGATAGGCGCGTTTTATCTGCGGCTCGAAGACAAGGCGATGGAACATCTCGGTCGTATCTTCAGCGAACCCGCGGGCAAGGCAATAGAAGGGCGTTTCGTCGTTGATTCCCTTGCAGAGCATCTCGGTGCCGATGATTTCCTCTTCTCGCCAGACGATGAGGTCCTTGAGCGTATGGTCCATCGTGTGCTCGTCAAGCAGCCGCGTATGGAGGGCAGCAACGCCGTCAATCAGGAATACATACATATCCGCATTGAGTGCCCGCATCTGGTCAAAATCGACGGCGGGAAAAAGCCCGTGTCGCCAGCGAAATGTCGCGTGGGTATTGACGATAACATTGGTCGCTTTTTTCGCCCGTGCGATGATGTCCTTGAAGACGCTTCTGCGAAGCCCGTGGAGGCGTTTGAGGGGTATATCGAGGATTTTGCCCGGCGCGA
>CAYGVZ010000150.1:0-7217 GCA_964353475.1 uncultured Pirellulales bacterium
TTGCAAAGCATCAGCAGGTTACAAACCCGGATCACACCGTCTATTCCATCAAGCGATTTATGGGCAGACGCCACAACGAAGTTGCTGCCGAGGAAAAAATCGTTCCATATAAAATCGTCGGCGGCCCGGAGGAGCTTGTTAAAGTCAACATCAGGGGCAGGGACTATACCCCTCCCGAAATATCGGCTATGGTCCTGCAGGACCTCAAAAAAACCGCAGAGGATTACTTGGGTGAAAAGGTCGAGAACGCGGTCATCACCGTGCCTGCTTATTTCAATGATGCGCAGCGCCAGGCCACAAAGGACGCCGGTGTCATAGCAGGGCTCAAGGTCGAGCGCATTATCAATGAGCCGACCGCGGCGGCCCTTGCATACGGCGTAGAAAAGAAACGAAGCGGCAAGGTAGCCGTCTTCGACTTCGGCGGCGGCACATTTGATATCTCCATACTCGACATCGGCGACAACGTCTTTGAAGTCCTCAGTACCAACGGCGATACCCACCTGGGTGGAGACGACCTCGACGCTGTCCTGATTAACCACATCGCAGATGAGTTCAAAAAGAAAGAGGGCATCGACCTTCGCAAAGACCCGATGGCGCATCAGCGCCTCAAAGAGGCGGCGGAAAAAGCAAAATGCGAACTATCAACCCAGGTTGAAGCAACGATAAACCTGCCGTTCATCACCGCAGACGCCTCGGGGCCGAAACACCTGCAAATGAGCATCACCCGCAGCAAATTTGAATCGCTGTGCGAACCGGTCTTCGATCGGCTCAAATCGCCGTGCCACAAAGCGATGGAAGATGCGAAACTGCCGCCGAAGGAAATCAGCGAGGTTCTGCTTGTCGGCGGCTCGACGCGGATACCAATAGTTCAGCAGATTGCGAGAGAGATTTTCGAGAAAGAGCCGAACAGGAGTTTGAACCCGGACGAGGTCGTTGCGATAGGGGCGGCCGTTCAGGGCGCGGTCCTTGCCGGCGATGCGAGCGTAAAAGACATACTGCTGCTGGATGTAACGCCGCTGTCGCTGGGTGTTGAGACCTTAGGCGGCGTGATGACCAAGCTCATTGACAGAAACACAACTATCCCGACAAGCAAAACAGAGATTTTCTCCACCGCCGCCGACAGCCAGACAACCGTTGACATCCACGTCCTGCAGGGTGAGCGAGAGTTCGCAGGGGATAACCGCACCTTGGGCAGATTCCAGCTTGCAGGAATCCCTCCCGCCCCTCGCGGCATACCGCAAATCGAAGTTACCTTCAACATCGACGCCAACGGCATCCTGAACGTCTCCGCAAAGGACCTCGGTACCGGCAAACAACAGTCGATTGTCATCAAGTCAAGCTCGGGCCTGAGCGACACTGATGTCGATAAAATGAAGAAAGACGCCGAGAGCCACGCGGAAGAAGACAAGAAGAAACGCGAGGTCGTCGATTTGAAAAACCAGGCGGACCAGCTTGTCTATGCGACCGAAAAGATGCTCAAAGAGCACGGCGACAAGGCCTCCGGCGATATCCGCGGCAAAATTGAAAGTGCCGCCAACAATCTCAAGGAGACGCTCAAGGGCGACAACGCCGAGGCCATAAGACGCGCAATCGAGAACCTCAACGACACCAGCCAGGAATTAGGCAAGGCCCTCTACGAAGAAGCAGCCAAGAAATCCACCAAAGGCCCTGCACCAGAACCCTCAGGCAAGCCATCTTCGCCCGAAAGCGAAGTCAAGAGGAAACGCGACGACGACGTCATCGACGCCGAATTCGAGGCCAAGGATAAGTAGCCACAGATTACACAGATGACACCGATTTTTCGTGCCGCAGAGTTTTTTTGCCACAGAGCGGCTGTTTCATCGTTGCCGCGCTACGAGGGTCGCAAACCAAGAGATTTCATTACGGGAAGATTCCTCGTTATGAGTTTGCTTCGCTGCTGAACGCAGGCGTAAGAGCGGCCCGCATCCGGCGGGGTATTGATGACGTAGTCGAGCAATCGGTCAACGGTGGTTGTGGCGACGTGGCAGCGTGTGTCGGAGGATGCGTAGTAAATGAACAGTTGCCCGTTTCTTTCGACCCAGCCGTTGCTGAAGACGACGTTGGAGACGTCGCCGATGCGTTCTTCATCCTGCGGCGCAACAAAGTAGCCGCCCGGCTCTGCGATGATTTTGTTTGGCTGGTCAAGTTTGGTGAGGAAGCAGTAGAGGACGTAGCGCAGGCCGGCGGCGCAGTTGCGGACGCCGTGGGCGAGGTGCAGCCAGCCCTTTTTTGTCTTTATGGGTGCGGGGCCGAGGCCGTTCTTCACTTCTTTAATGGTGTGGTATTGCCTGTCGTCAACAATGGTTTCTCCGGTTAGTACGGCGTGCTCCATATTGTCGGCGAGTCCCCAGCCGATGCCGCCGCCGCTGCCTGCCTCGATGAAGCCCTCCTGCGGCCGCGTGTAGAAGGCGTATTTGCCGTTGATGAATTCCGGGTGGAGGACGACGTTTCGCTGCTGGGGCGAGGGGGTTTTCAAATCATCTAATCGCTGCCATTTGACGAGGTCTTTTGTTCTGACGATGCCGCACTGAGCGGTTGCGCTGGAGAGGTCTCCGCGGGGGGCGTTGAGGTCTTTGCGTTCGGCGCAGAACAGGCCGTAAATCCAGCCGTCCTCGTGCAGGACCGCGCGCATATCGTAAACATTTGTCTCGGGGTCATCGGTTTCGGGTATCACAATGGGGTAATCCCAGAACTTAAAGCCGTCGATGCCGGTCTTGCTCTCGGCGACGGCGAAGAAGGACTTGCGGTCAACGCCTTCGACCCGGGCAATGAGGCAGATCTTGCCGTCAAATTCGATTGCGCCGGGGTTGAAGGCGCAGTTAATTCCCAGGCGTTCCATCAGATACGGGTTGTTTTTGAAGTCCAGGTCGTACCGCCAGAAGACGGGCGTGTGCTTTGCGGTCAGCACAGGGTACTTATATCGCCAGAAAACGCCGTTGGTCTCTTTGACCCTGATGTTCTTTCTGGTTATCAGGCGTTTGTGGGCTGCAAACAATGCTTTGACCTGCCTCTCGAATGTTTTCCTGTTCATAATTGTTTTTCCCGAGCGTAATTTACATTGCAAGCAAAACCCCCCAATAAATTGGGGGGCTAAATTTCTTAATTTTCCTCGAGCTTGTTCCACCAGTTGAACTTGAGGAATATCGAGGTTGCGACAAGAACCGCGATGGAAATCCACATATTCCTGTAATCCCTGATGATGAGATACGTGGGAATGAGCACCAGCGTCAACTGCCAGATGATGCCGACTGCGACATTCAGCATATCCCGCCTGAAACCGGTATTAGGTTTGAACGTTGGGTCTTCCCGGCAAACCACTTCGCGGATTGGTCCCCAGAAGCCCCAGGGACGAACCTGCCTGTAAAATTGTTTGAGCACAATCTCGTCGTCCGGTTTGGTGAGGATACTGATGACAACAGAGGCGACTGCGCTTATTGCCAGAATTATCGGGAAGAAGGCCATATTTCGTTCGATGCCCCAGAGGACGGGCTGGGGGAAGATTCTGGGCAGGACCAGAGCGGCGGCCATACCGGAGACCATCCCCCCGAAGTAGCCCATAGCGTTAAAACGCCACCAATACCACTTGAGAATGTTGGGCGCGGTATAGCCGCCCCAAAGGCCAGCGACTATCCACTGTGTTACGGAATTGATTGACTCGGTCATAAAGCCGAAGGCGATGCCCACAACCACCACGATGACCGAGCACAAGTAGCTTGCATGGACGTATTTTTTTTCCGGCGCATTGGGGTTGATGTGCTTCTTATAGAGGTCATTTACGACGTAGGATGCGCCTGCATTTATAGTGGAAGTGAAAGTGCTCATAAAGGCGGCGAGCAATCCCGCGAGGACAAAACCAATGAGGCCGGGCGGAAGGAACTTGCCGATGACGTTGGGCAGTACCTGCTCAACGTCGAAGTCCTTGCCCATAGCATTAATCTGGTCTCTAAAGAATACCAGGCCCAGGACGGTGATGCCGACAATCATAAGGTATCGCGGGACATACAGAACGACTGAGGTGAACCAGCTCATCCTGGCTGCCTCTTTTGGGCTTCGCGTGGAGAGGATTCGCTGCAAATCATAGGTTGGCGCGGGGCCTGCAATACTGACAAGAACGCCTTTGAGCATCATAAGCATAAAGAATATACCGAAAAGGTCCCAGCCATCGCGTGCAATTCTGTCGTTGAGCGAGGCGATGTGGCCGGACCAGTCGAGGTTGAGTTTGAGGCCGAAGAACAGGTCGTGCCAGCCGTTGGGGACGGCGGCGGCTATCGACTCGGCGGTCGTGTGCTTCATCGCTATTATGGCAATAAAAATCGAGGCGGCGGTCATAAGTATATACTGGATTACGTCGGTAACGGTAACGCTGAACATCCCTCCGAAGATTACATATAACGAAGTAACGCCCATAAGGATGATGGCGTAAGTATTGGCCGAGAGGTCCCAGGGGAAAAAGATGACGGCGAACTTGCCCATTCCGCGAAAGTCATAAGCAATCATTCCGAGGACCATAATGATGGCAAAGATGACTACGCTGATATTTGAGAGGCGTGCGCCGGGACTGTTGCCGAATCTTGTGCGAATCCATTCCGCACCGGTCATAACGTTTGAGCGCCGCAGCCAGCACGACAGATAAATCATCAGGAATATCTGGTTGAAGGTGGGCCATACCCAGGGCAGCCACACACCTTTCAATCCATAAACAAAAATGGTCATCACCAGCCACATAGTGCCGGTGATGTCGAACATACCCGAGGCGTTTGCGACGCCGAGGACGTACCAGGGAATGATGTTTCCGCCGAGAAAGTATGAGCCGATGTTTCGGCTGGCAAGTTTCGACATTGCAAAGCCAGCCACCATAATGACGACCAGATATGCGGCTATTATCCATATATCCACTGCGTGTAGTTGCATAAGCATCTCCTTTTCGCCCGGGGCCGGTCTGCGGCAGGCAACCAAGCCGGTCGCGAAAGCCCCAGATTATTGGCAAGGCCTGCCGATTTGCAAGTATAAATTTTGTCAGTCGCGTTCGAGCTTGTCGTACCAGTTGAATTTCAGGAACAGGGAGGTCAGGGCGAGGACGGCGATGGAGACCCACATCGGCTTGAAGTGACGAATGATTAAGTAGATGGGAACAAGCGTCAGGGTGAGCTGCCAGACGGTGCCGACTGCGACGTTGAGCATATCGCGTGCAAATGCCTTATTTGGCCTGAAGGACGGGTCTTCCCGACAGACCATATCGCGGATTGGACCCCATAAGCCCCAGGGGCGGACCTGCTTGTAGAATTTCTTGAGGACGTCCATGTCGTCGGGCTTAGTGAGCATACTAATCAGGACGCAGGACGCTGCGCTAATGACAAGGATAATGGGAAAGAGGGCCATATTTCGTTCGAGGCCGAAGATGACCTTTGCGGGGATGAGAAGGGGCAGGACCAGGGCGGAGGCAATGCCTGCAATCATACCTGCGAAGTAGCCCGGGCCGTTGAATCGCCACCAGTACCACTTGAGGACGTTTGGCGCGGTATAGCCGCCCCAGAGGCCGGCAACAAACCACTGTGTTATGCTGTTGATTGACTCGGTCATAAAGCCGAAGGCGATGCCGACAACCACGACCAGTATTGAGCACAGGTAGCTCATTCGCACGTAGGTCTTGTCGGATGCGGTCGGGTTGATATAGCGTTTGTAGAGGTCGTTGGCAACGTAGGATGCGCCGCCGTTGACGGTTGAATTGAACGTGCTCATAAAAGCGGCAAGCAGGCCCGCGAGGACAATCCCCACAAGTCCGACGGGCAGGAAACTGGCAATGACGTTGGGCAGAACCTGTTCAACGTCGAAATTGCGACCCATCGAAAAAATCTGGTCTTTGAAATAGACGAGCCCCAGGATGGTTATGCCTGTAATCATCAGATAGCGGGGGAAAAACAGGACCACTTGCGCAAACCAGTTCATCTTGGCGGCCTCTTTGGGGGTTCGCGTGGAGAGGACCCTTTGCATACTGTAGTTGGGAGAAGGGCCGGCCGCACTGACGAGGACGCCCTTGAACATCATAATCGTGAAGAAAATGGTAAAGAGTTCCCAGCCGTCTTCGGCGATTCTACTGTTGAGAGCAGGGATGTGCTGTGACCAGTCGAGGTTGAGTTTCCAGCCAAAGAACAGGTTGTCCCAGCCGGCGGGGACGGCTGCGGCAATGTCGGCGGCGGTCGTCCTCTTGATGGCGACAATTCCGATGAGGACAGCGCTTATTGTCGTGAAGAGGTATTGAATGACGTCGGTGATTGTGACGCTGACCATACCGCCGAGGATTACATATACGGCGGTGACGCTCATCAGGATGGTCGCGTACTGGTTGGCGGAAAGGTCCCACGGCAGGAATATCTGTGCGAATTTTCCCATACCCCTGAACTGATAGGCAACAAGGCCGACGACGGAAACAATGGCGAAGATGACGACGCTGATGTGGGAGAGTTTCGCCCCCGTGCTGGAGCCGAACCTGGTGGTAATCCATTCAGCGCCGGTCATAGCATTGGAGCGACGAAGCCAGGCGGACAGATAAACCATCAGGAATACCTGGTTGAAGGTGGGCCAGACCCAGGGAAGCCACGCCCCCTTAAGGCCGTAAACGAAAATTGTCATCACCAGCCACATCGTGCCGGTCACGTCGAACATACCCGAAGCGTCCGCGATGCCGAGGACGTACCAGGGGATTCTGTTGCCGCCGAGGAAATAGGAACTTAGATTTCGGCTGGCTAACTTGGAGACCGCAAACCCGACGGTCATGACAAGTACAATGTACACAGCGATGATTGCCAAATCGAGAGGTTTAAGCAGCATTACAATTCTCCCAATCTATAGTTGCGTCACGAAGGAACATTATTGTGACAGGCGGGATATTTGCAACAGGATTTTGAAAAGCGGATGCTTGATTCTCGATACTCGATACTGGATACTTGATACTGGATATGCGGCAAGCTGAAAGGCGGTTATGATAGTCGGGACGATGACGGCACGGCTGTATTTGCAGGGGATAGGGTCGCTGAAGGAGAAGCGGCACATCATAAAGTCATTGATTGGCCGGCTTCAGAGCAGGTTCAACGTCTCGATATCGGAGGTTGACCACAACGACAGCAAGACAAGCGCCGTTATCGGGGTTTCAATCGTGGGCAATGATTCCAGCTTTATCGCCAGCCAGATGGACGCGG
>CAYGVZ010000151.1:0-7193 GCA_964353475.1 uncultured Pirellulales bacterium
TCGGAACTTTGTTGCACGTGTTCAAGTTCAGCAGCTACGGGGCGCTGGGCGGCATACTCTCAATGCTGCATTTTCAGCTCGACAAGCTCATCGTGAATTACTTTCTCGGAGTGAGCTTCCTTGCCTTTTACGATGTTGCCCACAAAGTCGTCTTTTTGCTCTGGAGCGTCTGCGGCGCATTCACCACCGCCATTATGCCCGCCGCCTCAAGCGCATACGCCAATATGGGCCTTCCCAAAGTCAGAGAGATGTTCCAAACGATATTCAAATATGTTGTTTTTCTGGCCACACCTGTCTTTCTGTTTACTTCGGTTTTTGCGCAGCAGATAGTGTTCGTCTGGCTGGGGCCAGGTTTTGATTCCGGTATTTTTGTGCTGCGGTTCTTGTCGCTGGTGTATCTCATAGGTGTTTTCACCGGCCCCGGCGCTTCTATATTGACCGGAATGGGTTTGCCAAAGATACCCTTCTATTCCTCGCTTATAGCTGCTGCATCCAGTACCACTCTGAGTATCCTCTTAGTCCCCAGGATGGGTCTGGCCGGAAGCATGATTAGTGCCTTTACCGCTTATATTCTGGGCGGCTTTTACGGTTTTTATAATTTCCGGAAAGTGTTAGAGATTCCCACTGTGTATTTTCTGGATTGCCTCAGGTTCCCTTTACTAACGAGCGTAGTGACCCTGGTGGTTCTCAGGTTTGCCATTCTGCCTATTCAAAATGACCTGGTTGGCCTGGTTCTCGCCGGATTTGTGTTTTCGGTTGTTTATGCTGTTCTTGCCTGCGGAAATTGTAACTACAAACTCATCAAAGATTTGGTTTTCAAGCCGGCTTCAATCTTGTCTCTCTTGGGTCTGAGTTAAAGAGGTCTTACTGGTGATGATGGAATTACGCCGTTTAGAAATGAGTGGATTGTAAAATATGCTCTCTAAAATCGATAGTCGAGGTGCTGTGCGTGCAGCGGTTGGTACCGATGTCCTCCAATTTGCAAAGCAATGCTGTGCAAAGGCGCGGAACATTGCTTATCCACAGGAGTATGCCGTAGGCCCCTGGTGGAAAAATATCCAGGATGGTAATGCCAAAGCAATCCGCAATTTCAGTACCTGTGAGGAAGCGATACTCTATGCGCAAAACGGCGGCAACAGCGGTTTCGACCATCGCGCCTGTGATATGCGGTCCATAGTTGATTTCAAGATAGCCGAATTAGAACATCTCTTTCCCGGGTTCTCCTTTGAGAAATTCGCCAATCTCCAGGAATCCGCATACTCCGACAAAAGTACCTTGGTGCAGCGTAACGGCGCCTGGTACAGCAATGCGTTCCTTAACCACGTGGGTTATCATCTGAGATGCACGCATTGCCTTGACGCCGGGTCAAACTTGAAGAGAGTGATAGAAATAGGGGCCGGCTACGGCGGGCTTGCAAGGGTCTTCAAGATAATGAATCCGGACGTAAGCTACACAATTGTTGACCTGCCCGAATCGTTGTTTTTTGCGCACATATTTCTGTCCACAAACTTTCCTGATGCGAAAATTCTGTACCTTCAGCAGGACAACGCCGATTTGGACGCAGACCAGTTTGATTTCGTCCTCGTCCCGGTTCAGTATTATAGAGCATTGAAGGGCGAGGAGTACGACCTTTGCATAAACACAGCCAGTTTACAGGAAATGCCGGATGCGACGGTGGACTTCTGGGCGGATTTCATTCAACGGGTGATTGATGCCAAGATGCTGTACAGCTTCAATTACTTCCTGAATGACAAAAAGCAATATCTGGAGACAAGCAGCGTTCAGGCCAATCTCATTTGTCCCAAATTAGACCCTTTCTGGAAACTGAGATATTTCAAAATCAATCCCAAAGTCCTTACTGTGGATTTATCTGAAAGGAACTGGTTGGAGGTTTGCGTCGAACGGTTGCCTCTCCAGATACGCGATGTGAACAACTCGCGGAGCTATGCAGCGGACTTGTTTAAGATGGCAGGATTCCATCCAAGAGGAAGCAACGAGTGGTTCGGGTATATGTGGATGTCGATGTGGTGTGCGCCGGAACTGGAAGGCCTGAAAAATGAGATGCTCAAAGGTATCGCTGTTTTTGAGTCGGGCTTGGGGGCTTCTAACAACCTTGTGCCTGCCCTGGATTGCCGCCTTTCTGGCAGGGTGTTGCACGTTTATCGCTTCGTCAAACAAGTCATGAAGTATTGCATCAAGAAGTTCGTGAACGCATGCTGGAAAAAAATTTATCCAAGTGTTCCCTATGAGGAATACCACTGTGGCGAATATCACTACTACCAGCTAAAGGGATAGCAGATGGATGTTTGCACGCTGGCTTCTGCGAGGCCGGTTGGGACTGCTGTTGGTCGAAACACTATAGTCCTGATAGCGCCGCCGCTAATCACGACCGACTGGACGCCTAAGAAGATATTAGGCAGAAGTCCGGGCGTTCGTATGGGGCTGCTGTCTATAGGTACCATCCTAAGGCAAAACGGGATGAAACTATAAAAGGAGTAAGTGCTATGCTGACAACGATTAAGGAAGATAAGCTGCAATTTGCCAGGAATTGTTTTGAGAAAGTGAAACATGTTGACTACCCGAATGGATTTTCAATAGCCCCATGGTGGAAGAATATTCAAAACAGGATTACTGATGCAATAACGTCTTTTGCGACTTGCGAAGAGGCGATACTTTATGCTCAATGCGGCGATAACAGCGGATTTGACCACCGCTACCCCTCGCGTGATATGAAGTCAATAATTGATCTCAAAATAAACGAACTGGAACGTTTGTTTCCCGGGTTCTATTTTGGGGAGCACGGCGATTTAAAAGAGTCCGTTTATTCTGATAAAATGAGCTTGCAGGAAGTTGGCGGCATTCAATATAGCAATATTTTTCTAACACATGTCAACGAGTACTTGAGAAGCACGTCTGTCTTTGACTCGCAGTCAAATTTAAGAAGGGTGATAGAAATAGGGGGCGGCTACGGCGGCCTTGCAAGGGTTTTCAAGATAATGAATCCGGGCTTAAGTTATACAATTGTTGACTTGCCGGAATCTTTATTCTTTGCACAGGTCTTTCTTTCACTGAACTTCCCGAACGCGAAGATACATTACCTCAACGAAAATGAAAACATTGATCCGGATGAATTCGATTTCGTATTAATTCCGGTTCAGTTCTGCCGAGCCGTTAAAGACGGCAAGTACGACATTTGCATAAATTCAGGCAGCTTGCAGGAAATGACGGATATTGCAGTTAATTTTTGGATGAATTTCATCCAGACCTTAATCCAGGTTAAAATCTTTTACAGTTTCAACTATTTCTTGAATAATAAAAGGAAATACGCGGAAACCAGCTATAACGAAGGCAACCTTATTTGCCCTAAATTGGACCCGTTCTGGAAGCTTAAGTATTTCAAGATTAATCCGGAAGCCGTTACGATAGATGCCTCCGGGAGGAATTGGCTGGAGATTTGCGTGGAAAGGGTCCCGGCTGAAAAGCGTGATATAAGAACAGCCGGTGAAAATGCCAATGCTTTATTTCAAAGGTCAAAACTGCATCCAAGAGGAAGTAATGAGTGGTTCCAGTATGTGTGGATGGCAATTTGGTACGACCGTGATAATAAAGGATTGAAAACCGAAATGCTCAAAGGCATCAGAAATTTCAAATTAGGTTTGGGAGCAAAGAATAATCTCAACTGTCGAATGAGTTTATATCCTCCTGCGGACTCGTCATATAATTTTATCAAACGATTTATAAAGCATTGCATAAAAAGGGGTATAAATGTGCTTTGGAGAAATTTCAGCTACGGCGAGTATCAGTACTACAAAAACTTATAAGCAGCGGCGGCTCACCGTTGCGTTTGCAGGTCTTATTGTATCTCGATGGTAAATTGTCTAAGAGCGCCCGGCAAAAAGGATGTCATTGCGAGCGACTTGTCCTGCGTAGTCCCCTGGACAATCAGAGGGACAAACGGCATTTTGAAATAGTTTCTAAAAGGGATAACTGATGGACGTTTGCACGTTGACTTCGGCAAGGCCGGTTGGCGCTGCTGTTGGTCGAAACACCGTAGTGCTGATAGCGCCGCCGTTAATCACGACCGACTGGACGCCCAGGAAGATATTAGGCAGAAGTCCGGGCGTTCGTATGGGGCTGCTGTCCATTGGCACCGTTCTCAAAAAGAACGGCTACGACGTAAGAATACTCGATGGCGTCCTTGGCAAAATCGACCTGGCAGCGGAATTAGACCGAATTGACCCTGAAAAAACGCTCTTTGTCGGCATCTCTGCTATGACCGTGCAGATCCCCTCCGCCCTCAAGGCAGCCGAGATTATACGCAGAAAATATCCCGGCTTGCCGCTCGTCTGGGGCGGCATGCACCCGACCCTTTTCCCCGAGCAAACCTGCGCAGACCCGTTTGTAGATGTTGTCGGAATCGGCGAAGGTGAATACACCTGCTCAGAGCTTGCCGAGGTTTTTACAGGCCGAAAGGACATTGCTACCGTCAAAGGAATAATGTTCAAAGACCCGGCGGGCCGGCCCGTTTATACCGGCAGGCGCCCGCTGCACAATCTCGATGACCTGCCCTTTCCCGATTATGAGCTTTTTAATGTCGAGGACTATCTGCACAGGCCGATTGTCTGTGAAGATATTCATCAGAGCCGGCTCGGCAAAGTTCTTGATGTGCACACCGGTATGGGCTGCCCGTATCGCTGCACCTTCTGTGTGAATACGACGATTTATCGCGATGGCCCGTATTACACGAAAAGTCCCTACCGCGCCAAGAGCGCCAAGAGAATCCTCGATGAAATTGAAACAATCATAGCAAAGTACGGCGTTGAGTACGTCCAGTTTGTCGATGAGAACGTCCTGTTCGACAAGCGACGGCTCTTTGAGTTTCTCGATGGAATTGAGCAGAGAGGACTCAAATTCACGTGGTTTGTCTGTGCAAGGGCGAATTATTTCAACGACGCATACTTATCCGCCGACTTGCTCAAGAAAATGGCCCGCCTGGGCTGCGTAATGCTCGGTATCGGCGGCGAATCCGGCTCGCAGCGAATCCTCGATTGGCTCAAGAAGGACATCACTGTCGAGCAGATCGAGCACGCTGCAAAGGTCCTCAGCGACAACAGGATAATCTGCGAGATCTCATTTATGATTGGCCTGCCCGCCGAGACGCTGGACGATATGCTCAAGACGGTCAATTTTATTGAACGGCTCGGCAAAATGAGCGACTACGTCGCCACGCAGGCCCCCCAGCTTTATCGACCTATCCCCGGCGGCGAGTTGTATGCCCGGTGTGTGGAAGCCGGCTTCAAGGCGCCGAGCACCCTGCGGGAATGGTCCACCGAAAAAATCGAGACCGGCTTTCTCGATGTCGAGAAACTGCCCTGGCTGAAAAAGGACAGCAAAACCCTTATCATCATTACATACGCCACGCGACTCTTATCGGTCGGCAAATACAGGTGGTGGCAGCTCGAAAACAACTTTGAGTTTTTCCTCATCGGCATAGTGGTCGGCGCTATGCGAAAGCTGTTCTGGCTGAGAAAGAAGCTGAATTTCTGGAAATTCCCCGCAGAGTATAAAGTTTTCGGGTGGCTGAGATGGCTGAAGGCCGGATTATTCCCTAACGTCTCCACCCGTAAAAAATACCGCTTTCACATCGGAGGGAAATCATATTTGAACGGTCGCGAGGGAACGCCGGCTCTGGGGTGCAGAAATGCGACAAGATGACATCATAAGTAACCTGCGGCGTACTTGCCGACAGAACGAAGATGTATCTAAGGAGCTTCTCGCTAAGCTTGAATTGGCCTGGACCGTTCGTCTGCGCAAAACCGCCCGGCAATTCCTGAGACGTCACTTGGCCAGACCCGTCAGGGAGTTCTGGTGCAGACCCGCCGCCGAGCGTGTCGTCGCAAAAATAAACGCCGAGACAGGGAAAAAGAAAATCGTCTTCCTTGCGGGGTTCCCCACGTTTGATTTCCTCGGCATATCTATGTACCTGCGTAAAACAGGCGGGTACGAGACGTACCTGTTTATGGAGAACCCCCACCTGATAAACACAATGGAAGGACACTTCGATGCGGTTTACGTGTATGACTCATTCTCCGCTCTGGCTGGGATACTTGACAGAATCAGTCCGTTTGTCATCCATACCCAGGGCGCGATAAGCTATTACTTTTTCGCAATTCTCGCAAAGGCGTTGACAACTTCGCCGGTGGTCGTCGGTCTGTATGACATACCCACGTTCGGAATAAAGGCCGATGATTACGAGAATTTGTGGGGCAGGGCCGATATGATGTTGGACGCCTTTGTTGCAGAGCAGTTCGCATTTACGGGCTGTGACGGTGTGCTTGTCACTATACACGAGCTTGAGGCGGGGCAAATACTCCGCGACCGTGCCGGCTCCAATGTCCCCATTGCCGAGTTCCACTCTTATATCTGCCCCGAGTTTGTACCGCAACAGCAGGTATATCCCGACCTTGGTAGCGGCGTCCGCATTGTCTATGGCGGAATCGTCATCGAATCCGGTTTGCCCACCCGGCTGTACGGAGACGTCCAGCTTATCCACCTGGCGCGCAAGCTCACAAGTCAGGGACTGTATTTTGACATATATCCCTCTCCTCATTTCAGGGCGTCGAGCACTAAGAGGCGGCTGGCTGAGTTTGTTGAACTTGCAGCCGTTAACCCGCTCTTTCATTTCCAGCCGGCGCTGCCGCCTCAGCTTACCGCCGCCGAGTTCGGCAAATATCATTTCGCCTCAATGATGTATCTGCTCGAGGGCGCCGACTGGGACAGAGAACACTATCGTATGACCATACCTTCGAAGTTTTTCAAATATATCGAGGCCGGGCTGCCCGTTATCGTAAGTGAAGAGCTTGGGTACGTCTCGCGGTTGGTCCGGGATTATGAAATTGGCATCGTCGTAAGCAGGAAGGATATAGACCGGCTCGCCGGAATAATACAGTCGTGCGATTATGAGAAACTGCGGGCAAACGTGAAAAACGCCCAGCGGGAGCTCTCGATGGAAAAGCACATCAGTCGTCTTATCGACTTTTACGAACAAGCCGCACTTCGCCAAGGCGCCCGGCAAAATCCTGCTGTTGAAAAATCCCAGGCACCTGCGCCTGAACTGACCGCCCTTAAGGTGTAACGATGCTCGACCTTTTATTTCCCAAAGACGGTATCAAGGAAAAACTGGCTGAAGTCAA
>CAYGVZ010000152.1:0-7155 GCA_964353475.1 uncultured Pirellulales bacterium
CAATATCACGTGCCTCACTATCAGCTCGCTGTACCCGCCCGCCTTTACGATGTTCCGCTTCGCAACCTCCACATAGTCGGCTGCCCCCAGCAGCGCATTAGCGCAAACCCTGTTGCCGCACTTGAGATCCGCAAGGCATATATCAACCACGCCTTCAATCAACTCGCTGACTATCTCGTTATAGTACATATTCGAATTCCACACCACTTTCGCCGACACGTCAACCTGCGACAGCAGTTCCAGTATCCCCGCGACGCTGACGGCCGGCTCTCCGCCCAGCAGGTTCAGTGTCCGCGCACCTTCTTTCTGCCGCTGCGCTATCGCCGTCTTCAGCCGCCGCACGTCAATCGCCTCTGCCTCAAGCGGCTCTTCATTCCACTCCGCCACGCTGCAAAACTCGCACCTGAGATTACAGCCGGCAAAATAAACCTGATGCGACGGGTTCAGTCCCTCTTCCTCGCCGCAAAATATCATCTCCCTGAAACAATGCAAACTCCCGTTCACGCCGCAAAATCCGACCTGCCCGCCCAGCCGGTTCACCCCGCACTTGCGCGGGCACAGTTGGCAGCTTTGCAGGGCTTTCCTCGCCTGTTTCGCTCGCTCGGCCGCGTTGTCTTGTAATCGGGCAACCATAATATCTAATCTATATCCACAAAGCCGCGCTTCTGCTGTGGCACAGCCGCCTTGCCGAATCCACCCGACGTCTTTCCTGCACCTGCCAATATTTTGAAATGGATGTAAGCCGCGCCGGCGCCCGCAACCCAAATCCACGCCATCGGCTGTCTTATCCCGACTACAATCCCGATGACTATCAACAGTATCGCAATATGCTGCGCCTCAACCGTCCACAACCAGAACAGAAAACGCTGCCGTCTGAATAACAGCCCGAATGTCCCTATCAGCCCGTAACTTGCCGCTGCCGAGCCCAGCCCGATATAGTTCGCGCGCATAACCAGCCCCGCCAGCACCCACACGACTGCGCAGGCAATCGAAACCGCAAGCCACAGCAGCAGCAATCGCCGCGTATGCCACTCGCGCTCGACTGCGCTGCCTATAAAAAGCACTACCAAGCCGTCAAACACCAAACCCGACGGGCACCCCTCGGCAAACGAGTACGTTACAAGCTGCCATATCCTGCCGCTGAAAATGCCGCGAGGACTGACGGCCAGATACGCCGCGACAAAATCGGGAAAATAGCCCACAAGCGCGTAGCCAGCCACCAGCAGCAAAAGTATCACAAGAACGCCCGGCGTGAGTATCCTCTTGGGCGACGGCAATGCTATCTGAATATACCTTTCAACCTCCGGCATTTGGTTACCTCCTTGGATTCCTTCCGGCAAGAGGCCTGCGGGATACACTATTTTATCTATTATAACACTACTGACCGAATCCGTCAACAAAGCCACCCATCAGCAAATGTCCCCAGGGCGCAATAAAAGAGGCCGTAAGCAATACTTACGGCCCGTTGGTTCGCAAAAACTGTTCTTTAAAAACGGTTCTCTAAATACTTAAGGAGGCCGAGGCGGCGGACGAATCCTGTACATCAAATGGTATATATCCGTTAATTCATCCGTACCTTCCGGATTGATTTTGGGATAAAAAACCTCCTCTTTTTCCGCCTGTGTTCCGCAGGCGGCCGCAACCCACATCCCCAGTCCTATAGGAGACACCCACACTTTCACAATTCATCCCCCAACAGACCTGCTGTTATCATCGGTTTGGTCCTCAATTTTTCATTAGTGAAATCTCCCTTTATGCCCTTGCGGCGCAGAAGACCCCTTTATCAGTATCGAAAATGCGGCTGCTCCCTCGCTGTTCCCGGACGATTCAAAAACGGGCTTTACCCCGCCTCACTTTGCGCCGGACGGCATCGGCTGGCCGCTGCGCGTGGGGCCAATCAGCTTAACCGCCCCGTCTTTCTCAAAAACCAGCCGGTCGATATTAACGACCCGTTCTGGGTCGCCGTGTGTGTGATACACCATAAACAGTTCCTTGCGGTCAGGTGATTCTGTAATCGAGTTGTGTCCCGGGCCCGATACGCCGATGGATGCGTTCTTTTTTACTAACGGATTGTCCTTTGACTTCGTCCACGGCCCCAGCGGCGTCACCGCCGTCGCATAACCGATTCCGTAATTCGGGTCGGCGTAATAATTGGCCGAATACGTCATATAGTATTTCCCGTCGTGTTTGAACACGAACGCCCCTTCGTCGCATCGTGTCCTCGGCTGTCCCGCCGACCAGCCCAGTTCCCACCGCTGGTCCGCCTCAAGGCACTTCACCGGCTCACCCGCTATTCCGCCTAAATCATCTTTCAGTCGCACGCCATAAATGATTCCGTAAAGATACCCCTCCGCTTTTTCGCCCCAGGCGTCCCCAACCGCCCCAACCTTGTCGAAGAAAAGATAAGCACTTCCATCTTCATCAATGAAAATATGTCCGTCAATACACGACCAGCCGTTATCGAATAACGGGGCGCGCATATCCTTGAAAGGCCCTTCGGGTTTGTCCGCGACCGCAAGGCAGATACGCGCCGTGAACTCCTTGTCCTTTGCCGGCTGACAACTGAATACCATATAGAACTTGCCTTTATAATAAACGACCTCCGGCGCCCAGAATGTATTGCCGCCCCACGATTCCGCCGTCGCTTTATACGCATAACCGCCTTCGCCGGCGGCGGACCAGTCAACAAGGTTCGATGACCTCCAGCACTTAAAACCATCTCCCGCCGTCGTTCCATACAGATAATACCTGTCCCCATACCGCATAACAAACGGGTCCCCCATACGAATCGCACCGCCCACGGGATTGATATATGTCCGACCTGTTTGCGCCGTCTGTGCCCCGCTGCACACCCCGGCCATCACAAACATCAGGATTGCCGCCTGCAGCACCGCCTTATCGCCGCTTCTCATCAACATAATCCAATCACCCAAATACGCCCTGCGAAATCCTCAGTTCTAAATTGCTCATTCTATCTTCCAGCTCTCGCTGCACCAGCCCACCGCCGGCTCAGCGAAGCAAAGTCAATGGTCGATACCTCTTGACCGTCTCCCACGCTACTCGTTCCAGGAACAATGCTGTATCGTGGTCGATTTGCACCTCCCGTCCCAGCACCGCCGGCTTGCAGTATCCCTCTGCTGACCGACCAGTAAGAACTGCATAATAGACGCACGCATTCAAATAAGCTCCGTGCATCCCCGGATGCCCGCCGTCCGGATTGTGAAGCGTAAGCTCCGGCCTTTCGCGAAGCGCCTGCTGCCAGGCCGCGCCAATAGGCACCAACACCGCCCCCAGCTTCTCCGCCAGGGCGACGTCTCTCTCTATTATCTGGTCCTGACGCTCCGCCGACTCGCCAAGAGGCGCCCATCGCATAAACAGCAGCGTTTTGCCGCCGTTGGCTCTGATGACTTTGTCAAACTTCGTTGCATATTCGAACGTCAGCTCCCTCTCGCCCACCGGGTCGTTTTGTCCCTCCTGCAAAGCAACATAATCGAAGTTCCCCTTTATTATCCTGCTGACTGAGTCGCTCTGCTCATAGTGAAACTTGAGGTCTTTGCCGCCATAGAGCGAACGATGCGACTCAATGCGAATCTCGTTTTGGCCCGTATTGACCATTACCTCCACTGTCTCCGGCAGCGCCCAGAAGATGTGCAAGCTGTTGCCGATAAACAGGATTTTCTTTGCGTCTTGCTGCACACGCGAATCCCTGAATATCTCAATGCCGTTGACCATCGCACCCATCGCTCGCGGCACAAACTCCATCCTGAACTTGCCGCCGCTAACGCGTATTCCCTTAAGCTCTTTCACTATGGCCTTTGCAAATCCGCCCGCTTCTCTGAAAGGGTCCACATCGTAAAGGCCGTCTCTTTCGCCAACATTCACATCGAAGGCCCGCATACCCGGCCGATAAACACCTTCAAACGTCTCTGCAAAATGAAGTCGGATTTTATACACACCATTGGGCAATTCGAACTCATAACCTTCAAGTTGATAACGCTCGGTCCGATACACGCCGGGTGACCGCGTTCCTCGTATAGTCAGGGCCTTTTCCCTCGTTACTGTCTGGCCTCCGATTGCTCCCCAGCTCTTGCCTTCCTCCAGCACCTGGTCTGCCTGCCACACCGCCCCATTGTCATCGGTGTACTCGCTGGTGCTTCCGCAATTTACGCGATACATTAACTGCGACTGCTCCTTCAAACCTGTGCTCCGGCAGCCGCCGCACATCATCACAAACACGGCGCACGTCACGACATCAACACAGGTTTCTCTTCGCATCGCCAACCCTTTCAAGGACTCGTTTCGGTGCCTGCTTCGCCGGCTTCCTGCACCTGCTATCTGGCCGTCCAGCCGCCATCGACCGTCAGCGCCGCACCCGTTACAAAACTCGCCGCTCGGCTGGCAAGAAAAACAACCGGCGCCTTTATCTCGTGCATTTCAGCCCAGCGCCCCATCGGTACATTGGCGAGCAATGCAGCAGTCGCTTCTTTGTTCTCCATCACCGGCTTGTTTATCTCCGTTGCAAAAGGCCCCGGACATATACAGTTGACTGTCACGCCGGTTTGGGCAAGCTCGACCGCTAATGTTCTTGTCATCTGCACAACCGCGCCTTTTGTTGCTGTGTAGCTGACTCGCTCCGCCAGCCCTACCAGGCCGAGGGCCGAAGCAATGTTGATTATCCGGCCGTACCCCGCCTTCACCATAATCCCCGCAACCGCCCGGCAGCAATACAGCACACCACTGACATTGACCTTCCAAAGCATCTCCCAGTCCTCATCACGTACCTTCTTGATAGGCGCTCTGATATTTGCACCGGCGTTGTTCACAAGAATGTCGATTTTGCCGAACTCACCCGCAGCGCGTTTAATGAATTTCTCGACTGAGTTTCGACTGGTAACGTCAAGTGCCGTGCCGACCACTTTTCGCCCAGTGGCCCTCGCTATCTCCTCGGCGGTCCGGCTGATTTCCTCCTGTTTTCTGCTGCCTATGAGCAGATTGGCCCCCGCTTCAGCGAGTGCACTCGCCATTTCTTTACCCAGCCCGCGAGATGCGCCCGTAACAATCGCCGCATCGCCTTCAAGATTAAATAAATTCGTACTCATCTGTCATCTTGTTCGATTAAGAAGCACCTTTGCAAGTTCGCGTAACGTATCGGCCTTGCCGCCGAACGGTTTGACCGCCGCCGCCGCCTCGCCGGCAAGTTTCTCCGCAAGCTGTCTCGACTTCTTCATACCCGTGATTGCAGGATACGTTGCCTTGCCCTGCTTGGCGTCTTTGCCGCCGGTCTTGCCCAACTGCGCACTTGTGCCGCTCACGTCGAGAATGTCGTCTGCTATCTGAAAGCCCAGACCGACCTTCAGGCCGTACTCGCGCAATCGCTCCAGTTGCTTATTATCGGCGCCGCCGCATATCGCGCCCATTGCCGCGGCACAGCAAAACATCTTCGCCGTCTTATTTGTGTGAATATATTTCACTCGCCTTTCGCTTGTACGTCCATTTGCGGCCTTGAGGTCCGCCATTTGGCCCGCTACTAACCCTGCCGGCCCTGCCGCTTCCGCAAGCTCGCTTATCAATCTGACGCTTACTGCCGGCTCAGCGATTTTCTTTGCTAATATCTCAAACGCCAGCGTCAACAACGCATCGCCCGCCAGTATCGCCGTCGCCTCGTCAAACTTCCTGTGGCAGGTAAGCCGCCCCCTGCGGTAATCATCATCGTCCATCGCCGGCAAATCATCGTGAATAAGAGAATACGTATGCACCATTTCAATCGCCGCCGCTGCGGTCCTGGCTTTTTGATTTACTCGCCCGCTCACAAGCTCGCAACACCACATCACCAAAGCTGCGCGAATACGCTTGCCCGGCCCTTCAAGGGCGTATCTGACCGGCTCACGCATATCCTCACCAACCCAGCCACGCTCTGAGAGTATCCTCTGAACAACACCGTTGACTGATTTGACTTTGCGTTCGAGCTCCACTGCAAAGCTGCGGTCTGCTGATTTCGTTGACGGCATACGCTGACCCACTCTGACTCGTTGCGTTAATCCATTCCAGGCCGTATTATACTCACGCTCGACACCCTTCGACATAAAATTATGAATACCAGAATGATTCTTATCCTCGGTGTTACCGCCTCCGGCAAAGGCCGACTCGCCTTCGACCTCGCCAAATCCCTCAACGGCGAAATCCTCTCCATTGACTCGATGAAGGTTTATCGCCGTATGGATATCGGCACCGCAAAACCGCCCAAGGAAGCCCGGCAGCAGATTCCATATCACTTGATTGACCTGGTCGAACCAAGCGACTCATTCAACGTCGCCCGATTCCTCGAACTGGCCGACAATGCGATTCAGCAGATAAAACAGAAAGGTAAAAACATCATCGCCGTCGGCGGCACCGCACTCTACATCAAGGCATTGCTGTATGGCCTTTTCGATGGCCCCGGCGCCGACCCGCAAATCAGGGCAGAACTCAAAGCGCGTGCCGAGACAGATGGTCTCGAGCCGCTCCACGAAGAACTGAAGAAAGTTGACCCCGACAGCGCAAGTCGCGTCAGTCCCAACGATGCCAAACGCATCATCCGTGCACTTGAAGTTTTCAAACTCACCGGCAAACCTATTTCGGTTTTTCAGACCCAGTGGCCGCAGGAACAATCGCACAACTGGACAATTATTGGCCTGCGAAGAGAAAAAACCGAAGAAAGCAAACGCATCAACGCCCGCGTAAAAAGAATGATTGATGCCGGCTTAGTTGACGAAGTAAAACGGCTGCTCACTGAGGATAAACCTTTAAGCGACCAGGCCCGCTGCGCAATCGGCTACGCAGAAATCATCGACCACCTATCCGCCGCTCGCCTCCCGCAGCTCGGCGGCCCCGAGGCCAATGGTGGAGCGGGCGGCGAGACCTCGCCTTTAGGCGGGGCCGGCAGGACAACACTCGATGATGCAGTTGAACTCATCAAGAAAAACACCCGCAAACTCGCAAAAGCCCAGCGCACCTGGTTCAAAACCTTTAAGGATGTCTGCTGGCTGAACCTCGCTGCCGATGAACCTGCCGACCAGATTCTTACTCGGACAAAGCACCTTCTTGAGAACGCATTATTACGCTGAAAATGAAGATTCGGTTAGATTCGGTCGGTTTTGGGACAGGTGGGGGGTAAAT
>CAYGVZ010000153.1:0-7080 GCA_964353475.1 uncultured Pirellulales bacterium
GAATCCCTGATGGTATGGGCGAGCGTGTTGCAAAGTTACGCGGGGAAGCGTATAAAGTACCCCCGTGTGGCGGCGGATGTGAAGAGACAAATCGAGCGATTGCGTGCGGAGATACGGCGACACGATTATCTGTATTATGTCCTTGCGCAGCCGGAAATAACTGACCAGCAATACGACACGTGTTTTGCCGAGTTGAAAACACTTGAACAGGTGCATCCCGAACTCATAACGCCTGATTCACCTACCCAGCGGGTATCAGACCGGCCATTAGAGGGTTTCGCAGCCGTCCGGCACGCAGTCCCGATGCTCAGTATGGACAACACCTACAACGCCGAGGAATTGCGGGCATTTGATGAGAGGGTCGCCAAGGGGCTGGGGCATCGCGATTACGATTATGTGGTCGAGTTGAAAATCGATGGTGTTGCCACGAGTTTGCGATATGAGCGCGGGACGCTTGTTACCGGCGCGACCCGCGGCGATGGGCGGGTGGGGGACGACGTTACGGCCAATATCCGGACAATTAAGGCGATACCGCTGGTTCTGATTCGTGATAAGGTGAAAATCCCTGATGTGTTGGAGGTTCGGGGTGAGGTTTATATGCCGACAAAGGCGTTTGCCGGATTGAACAAACAGAGGGAAAAGACAGGCGAGCTGTTGTTTGCAAATCCTCGCAACGCAACCGCCGGCTCGTTGAAACTGTTAGATTCGAGAATCACTGCGCAGCGCAATCTCTCGTTCTTCGCTTATGCTATAGGGGAGATTTCAGAGCCATTAGGTAAAGACCATTTTGAGACGCTTGGGGCGTTCAGGAAGCTGGGCCTGCCCGTCAACCCCAATATCAAACGTGCAAAAGATATCGATGAGGTAATTAAGATATGCAACAGTTGGGACAAGAGGCGGGAGGAACTTGAATATCAGATTGACGGGATGGTCGTCAAGGTCAATCGATTTGACCAGCGTGAGATTTTGGGATTTACGGGGCGAGCGCCTCGCTGGTGCATTTCATATAAGTTTGCCGCGGAGCAGGCGGAGACCGTCGTTGAGTCGATAGACGTCCAGGTGGGTAAGGGCGGCACGTTGACGCCCGTGGCGAATCTGACGCCGGTGTTTCTGGCAGGCACAACGGTCAAGAGGGCGACTCTGCATAACTTCGACCAGGTGAATCGGTTAGACGTGCGAGAGGGCGACACGGTCGTGATTGAAAAAGCTGGCGAGATTATCCCGCAGGTCGTCGAAGTGAAAAAAGAGCGCAGACCTGCCGGCACAACGCCGTTCAAGACGCCCAAGAAATGTCCGAATTGCGGCGGCGAAGTCAGGAAAGATGAGGACGGCGTTTACATTCGATGTCTCAGCCGTAATTGCCTGGGTCAACTGAAGGAGCGTTTGAAATATTTCGCCGGCAGGTGACAGATGGATATCGAAAACCTCGGCGAGGCCCTCATTGACCAGTTGGTCGAAACGGGACTGGTGAAGAACTTTGCAGACATTTACAAATTGAAGAAGGAAGACCTGGTTGAACTGGAGCGAATGGCGGATAAAAGCGCGCAGAATGTCATCGACTCAATAGAAGCGAGCAAGACAAGGCCCCTGTGGCGATTGATTGCTGGTCTTGGTATCAGGCACATCGGCGCCCAGACGGCACAGGTTGTCACCGAGCGATTTGGGTCGCTTGATGCGATTATGGAGGCAAGTCAGGCGGAGCTTGATGCCGTGGAACAAGTCGGTGAGAAGGTTGCGGAAAGCGTGTACGAATTTTGTCATAACGACAGGAACATCGCCGTCATAAGAGAGTTGCTTGCAGCAGGGGTAAGGCCGGAGCTGCCGAAGAAAACCAAAACAAAAGGCAAACTGGCGGGCAAGACAATTGTTGTCACGGGGACGTTGCAGAATTTCAGCAGAGAGCAAATCGAACAAGTGATTCGAGACGCCGGCGGCAAGGCGTCATCGAGCGTCAGCAAGAACACTGATTTTGTTCTGGCAGGAGAGAACGCCGGCAGTAAATTGGACAAGGCCAACCAGCTTGGCGTGAAAATCATCAGCGAGAAAGAATTTCTGACACTGACAGACACGGACTGAAACACTGACAAACACGGACTAATATGGACGATACTAAGGGCGGGAAAGTTGTGGATTTGTTATACAAGGAGTTGAGCTATCAAATCCGCGGCGCGGCAATAGAGGTGAAGAAAAACTACGGGCTTGGTCACAAAGAGGTGCTGTATCAGAGGGCGTTTGCTGAAGAACTGAATCTGCGAGGAATAGGATACGAGCGTGAGAAGCGAATCGGAATATATTCGCCGAAGACAGGAAAGGTAATTGGTTCATATCAGCCCGATTTCATAGTTGAGGACAAAATAGTTGTTGAGCTAAAGGCAATGGCACAGATGCCGGGCAGAATGAAGGACCAACTTTACAGCTATCTTCGAAATAGCGCATACGAGCTGGGATTTCTTGTGAATTTCAGTTCTGAAGGTGTTGACATAAAACGGGTCATTTATACAAATGACAGGAAGATACACCTCCAGCCGAAAACCGGAGTTCAGTCCCATAGTCAGTAACAGCCAATGTTTAAGTCAGTGTCAGTCAGTGTTATGGTCAGCGTTAGTCAGTGTAAATATATGAGAATGGCGTTGCGACTGGCGGCGAGGGGACTTGGTGCGGTTGAGCCGAATCCGGCGGTAGGGGCGGTTATTGTCAGAGACGGGCGGATTATCGGCAGGGGCTGGCACAGGCGGTTCGGCGGGCCGCACGCGGAAATCAACGCGATTGAGGATTGTCGCAAGCACGGCGGGAATCCAGAAGGTGCGATAATGTATGTGACATTAGAACCATGCTGCCATTGTGGCAAGACCGCTCCTTGCACCGATGCGATTATTGCTGCGAAAGTGAAGCGTGTTGTTGCGGCAATGATGGACCCGTCAAAGCACGCAAACGGCAGGGGGTTAAAACGCTTGCGCACAGCCGGCATTGAGGTCGATGTGGGTATCTGCGAGCAGGAGGCGCGTCTGCTTAACGCGCCATTTATCAAATTCGCCAAGACCGGCAGATGCTGGGTAACGCTAAAATGGGCGCAGTCGCTGGACTGCAAACTCGGATGGAGAAACAGCAGTGACCGGCGACGTTGGATAAGCTGCGAAGAAAGCAGAAAAGATGCACACAAACTGCGAAGGCGCGTAGGCGCACTTCTGGTCGGCATTAATACTGTTTTAAGGGATGACCCGCTGCTGACGCCCAGGCCAAGTCGCGGCAGAAAGCCGGTGAGAGTGGTTCTTGATAATCGGCTGCGGATTCCGCTGGACTGTCAACTGCTCGCTACAGCGAATGACGTCCCCGTGCTTATCGTTACCCAAAGCAAAACCTTGAAGGCAAAATCCCGCAGGGTGGAACAAATCAGGCAAACAGGGGCCGAAGTGCTCGGCTGCCCGGGCAAATCGAATCTGCGGTTTTTGCTCGCCCAGTTGAGCAGTCGAGGGGTGACGCATCTGCTGGTTGAGGGCGGGCCGACTGTTATCGGCTCATTTCTGAGAGAGAATCTTGCCGATGATATTATTGTGTACATCGCGCCGAAAATTCTTGGTGCGAAAGGGTGCGCCGACATTGCCGAGGCGATGAGGAGAATGACAAAGGGTACCGACCTGCGTTATGTTGATATCAAGCGATTCGGCGATGATGTTCGGATAAGCGGCCTGACGGATAATGGAGTTAATATATCTGGTTTGAAAAGAGGTTAGCCAAATGAAGAACATTAGGACAGTATTATCCGCTGTGGTTACAGTAGCTGCCGTGCTGGGCTGGTGCGGGAATGTTGTGTGGTGCAACGACAATTCTGATGTGTCGGGAAGACCTGCTGATGTGAATGTGCTTTTTGACGGCAAAGATTTCTCGCAGTGGATTGGCGAGGACGGAAACAGCGTCAAATGGCAAGTCGTCGATGGCGCGATGAAGGTTGTGCCGGGGTCGGGCAGCATTGTTACTAAGGAGAATTATCAGGATTTCCGGTTGCACGTGGGATTCAATATCCCCGATTCGCCCACGGGCGCCGAAGGACAGGCAAGGGGTAACAGCGGCATATACATACAGAAGCGATATGAAGTGCAGATTCTCGACTCATCCGGCATTCAACCAGGCACAGGCGAGTGCGGTGCGATTTACAAAACCAGAGCACCAGACAAAAACGTATGCAGAAAGAGCGGCGAGTGGCAATCCTTCGACATATTCTTTCGTGCGCCGAGGTGGCAGAACGGCAAGAAGGTTGAAAATGCCCGTATAACGGTTTTGCAGAACGGCGTTGTAATTCATAACAACGTCGATATTCCCAATAAGACCGGCGCGGGGCAAACCGAAGGGCCGCAGCCGGGGCCAATAAAGCTGCAGGACCACGGCGCGGCAGTGCGGTTCAGAAATATCTGGATTGTCCCATTGGGAGGATGACCCCGCAATAAATTGCGGGGCTAAATAAGGTATTGTATGAAAAAAATTGAAGTATTGGGTTTGCAGACGATACCGAAAATCAAGCAGAGTGATAACCTTGCTGAAATCATCGTTCGCAGCGCGAACAGTGAAATCGGGGAATTGCGGGAGAAAGACATTGTTGTTCTGACAAGCAAAATCGTTTCAAAGGCGCTTGGCAGAATCCGAAAAATGGCCGAGGTGGTCCCGAGCAAAAAAGCGCTGTACATCTCGAAAAAGACCGGCAAGGATGCGCAATGGGTACAGATGATTTGGGATGAGGGCAACGAAATACTCGCGATTATGCCGCTGCGGGGCGTTGTTGAAAAACACATCTTTGATGCCTCCCAGGACGCCGGCGTCACAAGTGAATTGGTCGAACACGAGCAGGCATTATGTATCACGGTGAGCAAGGCGGGTCGGCTGCACACCTGTGATGCCGGCATTGATGGTTCGAATCACGAGAAGGGCATCGTCAGTTTATTGCCCGAAGACCCCGATGCTGCTGCAAAGGAAATCCGGGAACAACTGCAGAGTCGCTGCGGGTGCAAACTGGCGGTGATTCTGGCGGATACTGAAATGATTCCCATCGGCACGATGGATTTTGCGATTGGCTCATCGGGCATAGACCCGGTCTCTCGGCAGTTTGGGCATAAAGATATTTACGGCAAGCCGAAGTTCGGCGGTATCGACCTGACCGCCCACGAGATATGCTCTGCTTCCGCACTCGTTTTTGGCCAGACCGGTGCAGGCATACCCGTCGTCGTAATCCGCGGCTATGAATATGAGATGAACGAAACCGCCAATGTTGCAAACACGCTGCTCACCAGCCCCGGCAACGGCCTCGCCAACACCATCAAAGATACCCTCAAAGCCACCTCCTACGCCAAGCCCTTTCTGAAGCGCCTGCTCCTCCAAATCGCTTCGTGGTTCGTTTAGGACTGCCCGGAGACGTCAGCGGATTTCGACGGCCCCGATGTCAACAGCAGTGCCGGCGATTCGAGGATTGTTGTCTATGTCGGTTCCGATATCGTCGGGTATTGCCTTGTTGTCGCCGCGGTCAATGCACGGTGAATTTGAGCGCAGGTGATAGCCATCGCTTTCGATATCCACAAGGAGCGGGTCTGTATCGATGTTGGCGGTACCGCCTAACTCTTTAGTGAGGCCCTGAATACAGCAATTGGTGGCTTCAACTTTTATGCCATAGACCTGTGCCGGTTCGTCGGCACCGTAACGGCTGGTGTTGCCCCAGAGGATGCAGTTAGCGAGAGTCGGTGTGCTTTTGTGGTTGTATATTCCGCCGCCGGCGTAGGCGTGGCTCTTTGTCAGCGTGCAGTTGATTATTGTCGGTTTGCACGACTCGCTGTAAATTGCTCCGCCTTTTTCGGCGGCGTGGTTTCTTGAGAAGACACAGTTGAGGATGGTGAGGTTTGATTCGGCGCTGTGGATTGCCCCGCCGCTGTCGCTTGCGAAATTGTCGAGGAATTTGCAGTTGGTCAGTTTCGGCGTGCCTCTCACGAAGTATGCGGCGCCGCCGCTCTCAGCGGCGTTGAGTTTGAAGACGCAGTTACTGATTGTCGGGCTGCCGGATTTGCAGTACACCCCTGCACCGGGATGAGGGGGGCCGCTGGTAGCGACGCGGGCGTTGCCGCCGGTTATAACAAAACCATCGAGGATGGTACTCTCATCGGTCCCGCTTGCAGTTACTACGTGGCCGCCGTTGTCGGCGCGCGATGGGTGATTGAGCAGGTCGGCGGGGGTATTGACTTCGATATCGTTGCCGGAAAGGTCGCTGCTCAGGATTGTCTCGTGAAGGAGGGGGTTGCTTTGCTCCCAGTTGCCGCCGCCCGAAGGGAAACCGCCGTAAAGAGCAACCCCGCTCTTGAGTGTGAAGCCGACGCGAGGATTGAGTCCGGTATTGCGGCTGCTTTGGTTTGGTTTATAGACGCCGTGTGCGACCCAGATTTGGTCCCCGCTGACAGCGGCGTCCAAGGCATCCTGGAGGTATTTGAAGGCGTCGCGCCAGGATGAGCCGTTGTTGTTTCCGTTGGCGCTAATATCGACGTAGATGCAACGGCCCGATTGTTGTACAGGTACCCGGAGTGGAACTTGCGGCAGCACTACGGCGCCTGCTCCTGGTTCAACAAGCAATTTCACGGTTGACCCGTTAGCGTCCCAGCCATTCGAGTCTGGCATGTAAGCTGTAAAGCCAACTCTGTTCAGTGTTTCTCCGGAGAAGATCGTGCTTGACACAGCATTTGGTTCCAAACCCTTGGCAAATCCAATTGCCTCGGGCCGTTGTCTGCTGGATTCTTCGACGCAGCCGATGATTGCCCCCGCGCAGAGCATTCCTGCGGATTCGGGTGTGCTCCTGCCGTTTACCGAAAGCAGCGTGAATTTGAGCGTGAAATGGTCAAATCGGCCCACATTGGCGCCGATTACCGGCGCATTTGCCTCATGGCCAGAGCAAACGAGTTCGATAGTGCGGTCTGTTTGCCTGATGCCTGGGTAATAGATCTCAAATTCGACGCCTGGGCCTGGGATGTCCGTTCTTGAGACGAGTGTCGGTGTAGCATCGGCGTAGTAGGTGCCCTTCTGCAGGGCCATCAGACCTTCGTCCGAAAGGGTGAA
>CAYGVZ010000154.1:0-7039 GCA_964353475.1 uncultured Pirellulales bacterium
GTTGCGCCAAGCGCCGAAAGTTCTTCGTTGTAAATTTTCCCTGAGTATGAACCTCGCGGGTCATTAGGCAGCCAGGTTCCGTATGTCGTAAAAACAGCGTGATAAGCGATAATCATTATCTGATTCTTTATCGTTTAGCAGCGGCCGAGGCGGCCGCGATCCGCTTGCCCGGCCTATCACAGCTTCACGACGCTGCCGGCTTCGTTGCAGCAAGTATTCCTTGTTACTCCACCTGATGCCATTCTTTATTGAATTTCGCTTCAAACGGTCCGAGGTCGATATGGACCTTAACCCGAACCCTTCCTTTGAAACCTTCTGGTACCCGCCACGGGTACCGGCAGGTGCTGCCTCAGCCATACTTAAACTGCCCCGTCACAAGCACCTTTCCATCCTCACCGACAATCTCGAATTTGGGTGCCTCAAGCCGCTTGCCATCTTTCATTACTCCGCCGATGTATTTTTCTCCGGCCTGCCCCTTCACCTCAAGGCCGACAAGGGCATTAGCGCCTTTGTACTCCACAGTTGTGCTTACCAGGAGCGGTGGCCCCGGTCTTAACCGGGTACTGCTGTAGAAATATCGGGGCTGGCCTGTGACAAGCTCCATAGACCACCGGCTGCCTTTTTCGTCCACGCTGGACAAAGATGAAACGTTTATCCTGTACCCGGTCGGCCCGTCGCCGGGTGTGCAGGACCTGACTGCCAAAATGACTGTCGTCACAACGCCGGCCGCTGCACAGCAAGCCAGAATCACCCTGGTTCTTCGAGAGGCGAGGTACAGACCGGGGGCCAGAATGTAAACAAGGTTTGATATTCTGTCTGCAATGGTCCGCAGGGTCTTGTTCATATATTCCCAACCCGCCTCAGAAGGGACAGTATGTGACTGCCGAACCCAGGGCTTTCCCAAGGCAAATCAATAGCTCAATACACAGGCACCATGTAATCATTATACCTACACATACTACTTAACAAAAGATATTTTCTGTACAGTTCCGGCCACGATGATATAATTAATAAAGTGGATACCGTGTTTGTCGGCCGCGGCGAGGAGGCCTCAAGCTGGATTGTGGGCCGGCCAGCCTGCGGCCAACAACGTTATTCCAGGATTTTACAGCCGGAGGGATGCAGGATGAAACTGCGTCGGACATCGGCGTTGACGCTGATGGAATTGCTCGTTGTCATTGGTGTTCTGTCTTTGCTGATTGCCATCCTTATGCCCGCAATGCGCAAGTCGCGGGAAGCAGGCAGACGGGCTGTTTGTATGAGCAATCTCAAATCGACGGGGCAAGCTCTCCATACTTACGCCAACAACAATGAGGGACTGCTTGTTCCGGGCAATTCCCCATTGCCGTGGGATGTCTGGGGAGGCGTGGCTGAGTCAGAGGACCCGAATGCCCTCAATAAAAACCAGCAGGTCAATCTGGGCTACCTGCTAGTCCCCAACGAGGAACTGCCGATGCCCTGTTCCGACAACCACGTCTTCTTTTGTCCTTCGATGTGGACCCCTGAACGCGACCGCGGCTACAAGCGATTTGCTAACTGGTGGGGTAAGGAGAAAAGTCATACTCCGATCGGTTATATGTTCAATAATGCGCTCGATGGCTTTACCGACTATGTTGAGAACGCCGAAACCAGCATACTTATACACGGGGACAGAGCGAATTTCCTGCTCGGTGACGGCAGCGTCCATTTTCTCAATCTAAGGCCAATGGTGTTTGACCAGAATGTGGGGCCTGAAACCATACAGGAGGTCTGTGCCAGATACAACGCGTCATTTCCAACCATTATGCTGCACAACTGGTTTGAACGCGGCCAAGTCGATTTGTTCGAGGCAAGAGAATACCTCAACGACCCGCAAGGATGGGCCACACGAAATGCAACATTGAATCCCGGCAAGCCGGTGCATCTTGCAGCCGTTGCCAAGAAGTCGCTCGTAGCTGACGTTGTGGGCGGCTGGGGAGGCGGCGAGAGGAACAGACCCGGCGGCGAAGGCATGACCTGATGACCTTGTCAGCGGTCGTGTCGGCCGTCATTCGCTGATTCGTTGCTTGTCCGCCAGCCTATCACAGCTTGATGACGCTGCCGGCTTCGTTGTAGCAGACGAGGTTGTGCTTTTCGCCGATCTGTTCGGGCGATGAATGAATGACAATCCGCTTGTCGCTGGCCTGCTCGATATGTACAACCAGGGCCCGTTTGTCGTTCTGAAGGTATTCGGCCACCTCGGGCGATACAGACAGTTCGATTCGCTTTATCTCGCTTCGTGAGGCCGAGAGGTTCAGCAGCCGAATAAGCTCTATCGCAGCCGACTCGTGGCTTTTGACGTAGCCGCTGCCGCCGCAATGAGGACAGGCCAGGTACGTGCTCGACTGCAAGCTCGGGCGCATTCGCTGCCTGGTCATCTCAACAATCCCGAACCGGCTTATGCGCAACACCTTCGACCTTGCCCTGTCGGGCTCAACGGCGGTGCGAAAGGTCTTCTCCACCTCGCGCCTGTGCTTTTCCTGGCGCATATCAATGAAGTCGATTATGATAAGGCCGCCGAGGTCGCGCAGCCGCAACTGCCTAGCTATCTCCTTTGCCGCATCGAGATTCGTCTTAAACGCGGTCTGCTCGGCGTTCTGATGTTCCCGGTATTTGCCGCTGTTCACATCTATGGCGACAAGCGCCTCGGTCTGCTCGACGATAATCGAGCCGCCGCTTTTCAACGGGACGGTGCGTGACTGAATCCTGGTAATCTCATCCTCTACCTTGTATTTGTGAAACAGCGGCATCTGCCCGTCATAATAGACCACGCGATGCCTGTATCTCGGCGTAACGATGCCCATAAAGTCGCGTATCCGCCGGGCGACGGTCTCCGAGTCGCACACGATTTTCTCAATATCGCTGTTGAACACATCCCGCAACGCCCTTATTACCAAATCGGATTCCTGATAGAGTTCAGCCGGTGCGCGGGTTTTTCCCAATCGCTTGTCTATCGCCGTCCACAGGCGAGTGAGATACCGCAAATCGTTTTGTATGTCCCTCTTTGAGCTGCCCTCGCCCGCCGTCCTGATGATGAAACCGGCGTCTTTGGGCGGCTGCACCTCCTCAAGTATCTGGCGCAGGCGCACCCGTTCCTGCTCGTCCTCTATCTTGTGCGAGACGCCGTATTTCTGCATCCACGGCATCATCACCAGGTACTTGCCGGGCAGCGCCAGGTAGGTGCTCAGGGTCGGCCCCTTTGAATTCATCCCTTCCTTCGTAACCTGCACAACCACCTCATCGCCCCTGTGCAGGCAGCTTTGTATCGGCTTACGCTCTCGCAGTGCTTTTCTTCGCCCTATGCTTTCTGCGCTCGTGTCCTCACCCGGGAAGTATTTTGGATGGAGGTCGCTTATATGCAGAAACCCGTTCCTGCCCGTCCCAATATCGACGAAGACCGCCTGTATCCCCGACTCGACGTTGACGACCTTGCCCTTGTAGATATTTCCTACGAGCCGACCCAGCCCCACCCTTTCGATATACAATTCTTCCAGCAGCCCGTTATCAACCACAGCTACGCGGCACTCCTCACTCTCCGCCACGTTCACCAGCATTTCTCTTGCCATCGTTATTTCGTCCTTATCTCACGCTATTTATGAAAGCTTCTCTGTGCCTCTGCGACATGATCTATACGCTCGGCGGTTCTCTGTCTCCCAGGCCCCGCCAGCGGACGTTCATTCGTCTGACGGCCGCCGCCAGGTCCTCAACGCCCAGCCCCAGTAACCTCGTAATTTCGTCAACTCGTATTGTGCCGGCGGGGGTAATCGTACACTCGACCACAATCTGCCGTGCCTCCATCCTTATTGTCTTCAAGTAAGGTCTCACATCGACCTTTCTGGTCCTGCCGTCGGCCTGCCTTTCTATCTCAAGAGTCGTCCCGGCCAGTAAGCCCTCAATTCTCTCCTTCAACCTGTTATCGGCAAATTCTTTCTTCGCCACAAGCACATACTCTGCTGAAACCGGCTGGGGCACATCATCAAAAGCCGCAACTGTGGCGCGGTGCAACTGAAATCCATCGGGCATCTGTTCCGCAAGCCGCGACCTGAACTGCTCCACGTCAATTTGCTCATCGGCGACTCTCACGCACAACAATTCCCCTTCCGCCTCGACCCCGACGCTCCTGGGAAGCGCAAGCGAGAATCTCGGATGGGGATTGAATCCCTGTGTGAATACCACCGGCAGATCTGCCCTTGCCATCGCACGTTCAAACACACGACTCGTCTCCGCATGCGACAGGTATCTCGCACTATTCGCCACGCCAAACTCAACCAACACCTGCATACGTTCCTTATCGCCGGCCCGGCCGTCCCCTCAGCCGGCTTTTATTTCCCTGCAAAGGCCTGTAATGCCTAAAACGCCTCCGGCAGCACTTTACGCGCCGCGTCTCGCAGATAAGTCGATATCTGTCGCTCCGAGTTCATCCCCAGCACCTTCCTCGCAATCCTGTTACATTCTTCGATTGTCACCGACCGAATCACCTGTTTTATTTCGGGTATCATCGGCGGCGCAAGCGAGAGCTTCCGCAAGCCCAGTCCCATAAGCAGTATCACGTACTCCGGCTCGGACGCCATTTCTCCGCAGACGTTCACTTCCACCTGCGCTTTGTGCGCATCCTGTACGACGGTGCGCAGCAGCCGCAGCACAGCCGGGTCAACCGGCGAGTACAACGTCGATACAAGCTCGTTGCCGCGGTCCACCGCCAGGGTATATTGGGTCAGGTCGTTGGTGCCGATGCTGAAAAAGTCAACGTCCCTGGCGAGTTGCGCCGCCGTCAGCGCGGCGGACGGCGTCTCAATCATTATTCCTATCTGCAGCTTGCGGTTGTACCCAATTCCTTCTTCATCCAGGTCCTCCATCACGTCCCGCAGAATCATTTTTGCCTGCATCAGCTCCTGCAGGTTCGTAATCAGGGGAAACATAATCCTCAAATCGCCGAGGACGGACGCCCTGAGTATTGCGCGCAACTGCGTCTTGAACAACGTCAGGTTCTGCAGGCAGAACCTGATTGACCGCAGCCCCAGAAACGGATTCGGCTCGCGCATAAAACGCCTGCTCTGGGTGTATTTGTCCGCCCCCAGGTCCATAGTCCTTATTATCACCGGCTTATCCCTGAAGACCCCCATCGTCCGGGCGTATGCCTCATAGTGCTCCTGCTCGGTCGGCTCGGTCTCGCGGTTGAGATACAGGAATTCGGTGCGATACAATCCTATTCCCTCGCCGCCCTTCTGCAAAACAAGATTCGCCTCATCCGGAAACTCGATATTGCCCAGCAGCGCCACCGTTACGCCGTCCCGGGTTACCGCCGGTTTTTCCCTTATCGCGTCAAGCCGATGTTCAAGCTCCGCGAACTCAACCGCATACTCAAGGTACTGCTGTATGGTTGTGTCATCGGGGTTGACAACGACTATCCCGCGGTTGCCGTCGATAATGACGGTGTCGCCGGCCCTGACGCTCTCGGTAAAGTCCTCCAGTGCAACCACGGCCGGTATCCCAAGCGAACGCGCCACTATGGCGGTATGGCTGGTGCGTCCCCCCGCATCGGTTGCCATCCCCTTGACGTAATCCTTGTTGAAACCGGCGGTCTGAGTGGGGCTAAGCTCACGCGCTACAATCACAACCTCCTCGGTGATATTGGCCAACGCCTCGCGCTTGCCTCCAAGGAGGTGTTTCAGCAGCCGTCTTTCAATATCATAAATGTCCGCAGCACGCTCGCTGATATAAGCGTCCTTGACCTTCGTGAACTGGCCGGCCAGCTCGCGTAAAGTCGCGGAGACAGCGAACTCGGCCGTCACAAGCTCGGCGTGCACCTTGTCCGTTACCTGTTTTCGCAGGCCCCTGTCGCGCAGAAAATGCAAATGTACCGCAAATATATCCTTTATTCCGCGCTGGCTGATTGCATCATGCTCCGCCTCCAGCCCGCTCAACTCCTCCGCTGCATCCCGGAAGGCGTTCCTCACCCGCTGCGTTTCGCTCAAACGCTGCGACGGCTCAATCGAACGCCGCGGAATTCTATAATCCTCGGCGTCTATCACCAGGCACTTCCCTATCGAAATGCCCGGCGAAACCGCTACGCCCTTTTTTATCTCCATCTATCTCTTTGCCGCTACTGTTGTTTGAATTCTTCTCCGGGCGCCGGCTCTCCGAACTTCCTTACCTCCACAAGCTCCCGCAGCGCCTCGACGGCGCCTTCCGCATCCGGGCCATCGGCCCGTATTTTCAACTTCGTCCCGCACGTGGCCGCCAGCGTGCTCATCTGCATTATGCTCTTGCCGTCAACCTTGCTTTCCGCCTTGCTGACTGATATATCCGACTTGAACTCGCTTGCCACATCCACAAACTGCATCGCCGGCCTCATATGCAGCCCTGCGGCATTTTTTATTTCCACCTCTGCTTCGCAGTACGTCTTTCCCAATGTTCTGCTCCCGTCTTCACAAGACGGCCGCCCTTTTCATTTTACTGCCTGGCACAATCCTACAGCGTCGGATTTTCGTCTGCCTCGCGCAACAAATCCTCCAACTGCGCCGCTGTTTGCGACTGCCTCAGGAACTTTCTGAATTTTTCCTGCTGAAGATGCTTGAATATCTTCTCCATCGCCTGCAAATGTTTGTCGGGGTCATCCACGGGACTGACCAGCAGAATTACCGAATACACCGGCTGCTTGTCCAGCGCCGAGAAGTCGATACCGCTGCTGCTTTGTCCTACCGCGGCGACCACTTTTTTCACCCCGCCGTGCTTGACGTGCGGCACCGCTATACCCTTGCCCATCCCGGTGCTGGCCTCATTTTCGCGCTTTATCACCGCCCGCGTTATTTTCCTGGCGTTATCCTGGCTAAGCTCCCCCGCCTTACCGAGCGCTGATACAAGCTCCGTTATCACGCCGTCCCGGTCTTTCGCCTTTAACTCGGGAATTATCGCCTTAAAACACACAAAATCAGCAAATCTCATCATCTTGTTTCGAACACTAGCCCTTCTGCCGGCTGCTCACTGCCTCGGCCTATTAACCAGATACAGTTCTTTCCGC
>CAYGVZ010000155.1:0-7034 GCA_964353475.1 uncultured Pirellulales bacterium
CGGCGGCCTCGAAGGAATCGCTATATATCCCGATATCTTTCTGCCGCCAGAGGTCACGGACGGTTTGTTTGGCTTTGATACCGAGTTGTTCCCAGGCAACCTTGGCTGTAATCGGCTCGGCGCCGATGTTGAAGAGGCCGATTGCCTTTGTGCCGTCTTCGAGGTCTTTTACGAGGACCTTTGCCTCGCCGGGAGATACGATTTCTTTTGCCTGTATTCCGAGCGGGTCCTGGTTGATCGCGAGGACTTCGTCGTTGGTGAGCAGGTTCAGCGTGAAGTCATCCAACTGGTCTAAGGGGCAACCCAGCAGCAGGGGGGCTGACCAGAGGCACCAGAGCGAGATATGGGTATATTGCTCATCGGGTGTGAGGTTTGTCGGGTGCGGCTTTCCCCAGCCGACCCTGCCGACGACCAGCATATCGGGGTCATTCCAATGGCCGGGGCCGTTGGACTGCGTCCATTTGCCGTGCAGCCGCCAGATATCGACGATACCGAAGGCCCACTTCTCGCCTGGGGGCATTTGCTCTTTGCTCCAGCCGTCGCGAATGTCACCGGTGGTTCGCCAGCAGTTGGCAAGTTTGACCCAGGTCGCGGCGTTCTCGAAAGGCGCGGAGTTAGAGAGCGAATAGACGATATCTCTGCCAGATGCCCGAAGCGCCTTAGCCATTTCCTCGACGTGCTGGGGGTCATTGGGATTCCAGTCGTATTTGAGATAATCCATTCCCCACGCAGCCCATTGCTTTGCGTCGTTGTCGGCGAATGGGAATTTGCCGTGGCGGTGATTCTTGCTGTAATTGTTGTAGCCGCTGACTTTTTCCCAGGCGCCGTTTTCATTGTCGCTTGAGCCGCCGATGAAGCCGGCGTAGGAGGTCATCCACGGCGTCGAATAAATCCCGACTTTCAGGCCCAGGGAATGGACGTAGTCGCAGAGGGCTTTCATATCGGGGAATTTTTCGTTGCCCTGTATCGCATTGAATGTACCACCACGTGGCGCCTGCCATGTGTCGTCGATGTTGATATAGGTCCAGCCGTGGTTGACAAGGCCTGAATCGACCATTGCCTTGGCCGACTGTCTCACATTTTCGTCCGAGACCTTCTCGGCCCAGCAGTTCCAACTGTTCCAGCCCATCGGCGGGGTTAGGATGATTTTTTCGCCGACGACAATCTGCAGCCGGGTATCAGCCGTGCCCAGAGAGTTCTTCGCCTTGAGCGTGACATTGTAAATACCCCCTGTTGCAACTGAGCCGGTGATTCGTCCGGTTCCGGTGTCGAGCGACAATCCCTCCGGGAGATTCTCAGCGGCAAAGGTCATCGGTCGGCGACCAGTAGCGGCAACCGTGTATAAGAAGGGGCTGCCGGGGCGGGCGCCGAACGCCTTTGCGCCGTTTATCTGCGGCTTAGGCGATTCTTTGGGCGTCAGGATGTATTTTTCACCCGCAGGGAGTTTGGTTTGCGCCGGTGTGTAAACCTTCTGTGCACTCGCCATATCACATCCGGCCGTCAAAATCACAAATGCGCCAATCCCACCGATTGCTGCGCTCCAAAACGTTTTCATTGTCATAATGAGATTCCTTTCCTGATTTGTGGATAAGTTCTTTGTCAGTCATTTCGTGAAAATGTACGCCCTACCCGCCAAAGTATCAAGCATTTTTGACCGGGATTTACCTGCGGGAGGGGTTTCGGCATTGGCCTCGCTTGTGCTTTCTCGCAACAGGGAAGGGGGTATCTTGCGGGTAGCGAATGGTTCATTTGTGTTTGACAAGCAGGAATAGATGGCCTACTGTACGGCTTGTGCCGGCAGGGGTTGGGTTGGCGAAGAACAAAAACGGAGTATGGGATGTAATAGTGAGAAGTCGATATCGAACCCCGGTACGGGCGTATCCGGCAATGTGAAAATTTAAAAAGTGGGTAAGGTTTTTTGGGAGGTGCAGAAAAATGGCGATTACGACAAACAAGCTGATTGATTTGTTGAACAGGGATTTGGAGCTTGAGTACTCGGCTGCGATACAGTACATCAACCACGCTGCGGTAATGAAGGGCGCCGCTTATGGGGACGTCATCAAGGAAATAAAAATCCACGCGAACGAGGAGATTGCGCACGCTGTGATACTGGCCGACCAGATAGATTATCTCGGCGGCTCACCCAGCGTGAACGTCGGCAAAATCGTAACGAGCGAGGATAATGACGTGATGCTCCAGCAGGACCTTGACGGCGAGGAAGATGCAATCAAGAGGTACAAGATGCGGGTCGAGCAGGCCGAGCAGTTGAAGGAATTTGCGCTGGCCCAGCAGTTGCGGACAATCCTGGCGATGGAGCAGGAGCACGCGATGGACCTCAAGCAGGCACTGGGAAGATAACGTGACTATCCACACGAATTGAAGGAGATTTTTATATGAAACTTAAAGGGTCGCAGACGGAGAAGAATCTGCTGGCGGCGTTTGCGGGCGAATCGCAGGCGCGGAACAGATATACATATTTTGCCAGCCAGGCGAGGAAAGACGGCTACGAGCAAGTAGCGGGTGTTTTTGAGGAGACCGCCAACCAGGAAAAGGAGCACGCCAAGAAAGAATTCAAATTCCTTGAGGGCGGAGAGGTCGAGATTACAGCGGCGTTTCCGGCCGGTGTAATCGGCGGCACATTGGAAAACCTCAAGGCAGCCGCTGCGGGCGAGCGCTATGAGTGCACGCAGATGTACCCATCGTTTGCCGAGACGGCTGAGAAAGAGGGCTTCAAGGAGATTGCGGCGTTCTTCAGATATATTGCGGTGGCTGAAAACCGACACAAGGAGCGGTACGAAGCGCTTGTGAAGAACCTCAGCGAAGGTCTTGTGTTCAAAAGGCCGAAGAAGGTGCGATGGGTCTGCAGGAACTGCGGCTATGTGCACGAGGGGACAGAGGCATTGAAGACGTGTCCCCTTTGCCAGCATCCGCAGAGTTTCTATGAGCTTGAAGCGGTCAATTACTGATTCCTGATAGGCAACCGCCTGCCCAAAAATAAGGGTTTTGCTCATTGTGAAGGCCTGTTATTACACATACAAAAGGCAGACAGCACACTTAGCCCGGCTGGTGCCCGGTCTCGTTTGTGCCGGAGTTTATTTATGATGACAGGCAAGGTTGTCCTTAAAGTTGTGGTATTGACCATAGCAGCGGCTTTAATGCTGCCGTTAGCAGGATGTATGGAGAGAACAATGAAAGAGCGAAAAGGCGTAGTGACAATGAAGGGTAATCCGCTTACCCTGCTCGGTGATGAAGTCAAGGTCGGCCAACAGGCGCCGGATTTCGAGGTTGTTGCAAATGACCTGTCGGCGGTGAAATTCTCGTCATTCCGCGGCAGGGTGTGCATCATCTCGTCTGTGCCATCGCTTGATACGCCCGTATGCGATATGGAGACGCGCCGATTCAATGAAGAGGCGGGCAAGCTGGGCAGCGATGTGGCTGTGCTCACAATCAGTATGGATTTGCCGTTTGCGCAGAAGCGATGGTGCGGCGCGGCGGGCGTCAAGAACGTGCAGACGCTGTCAGACCATCGCGATGCGTCGTTTGGCAGGGCGTTCGGCGTCCTGATAAAGGAACTCCGCCTGCTGTCAAGGGCGGTATTTGTGGTGGACAAGGCGGGAATCGTCCGCTATGTTCAGATAGTGCCGGAATTGACCAAAGAACCGGACTATGACGCCGTCCTGAAGGCGGTTAAGCAGCTTTAGAGTGTTGCCGGGAGAGTCGGATGAGAGAGTTGAAACGCAATGTTTATTCCGTTGGGGCGATTGACTGGGACAGGAGATTATTTGACGAGCTTATACCTCTGCCCGACGGGACCACTTACAATGCGTACCTCATAAATGGCAGTGAAAAGACCGCCCTTCTGGATACGGTTGACCCGACAAAGACGAACGTCCTGATAGAAAATCTTGTCAAATCAGGGGTGGGAAACATTGACTATGTGATTTCGCATCACGCCGAGCAGGACCATTCCGGCTCAATACCGGATATGCTGCTGCTCTATCCCGAGGCAAAGGTCGTAACAAATCCCAAATGCAAACAGATGCTTATCGACTTGTTGCACATTGAGGATGACAAGTTCATTACGGTTGAGGACGGGCAGACGCTGTCCTTAGGCGACAAGACGCTCCAGTTTGTTTATATCCCCTGGGTACACTGGCCTGAGACGATGGGGACGTATCTGCAGGAGGACAGGATATTCTTTTCGTGTGATTTTTTTGGCTCGCACCTGGCGACAAGCAGTTTGTTTGTGGATGATGAGCCGGCGGTTTATCGTTCAGCCAAGCGGTATTACGCCGAGATTATGATGCCCTTCAGGGCCACAATAAAAAACAACCTCAAGAAGCTTGAGGCGCTTGCGATTGAAATGATTGCGCCGAGTCACGGCCCGGTGTATCCCAAGCCGGCGTTTATCATTGACGCCTACAAGAACTGGGTCGGCGATACGGTCAAGAATGAGGTGGTTGTCGCTTATGTGTCGATGCACGACAGCACGCGAAAAATGGTCGAGCATTTTGTTGACGCCCTGATTGAGAGGAATATCACGGTCAAGCAGTTTAATCTGCCGGCCAGCGACATAGGCGAGCTTGCGATGGCGCTTGTCGATGCGGCGACTGTTGTTATTGGCTCGCCTACCGTTCTGGCTGGCGCCCATCCTATAGCGGCTTACGCGGCGATTCTGGCAAACGCGCTGCGCCCGAAGACGAGATTTGCGTCGGTAATCGGCTCATTCGGCTGGGGCGGCAAAATGGTCGAACAGCTCACCGGCCTTATGCCCAATCTGAAAGTTGAGATAATCGGGCCGGTGATTGCAAAGGGGCACCCGCGGGACGATGATTTTACCGCACTTGACACACTCGCTGATTCTATCCTGGCGAAACACAAAGATATTGGAATTGTGAAGTGACTGTGAAAGGGGATAATTATGGCAAAGCAACTCGAAATATACGAATGTAAGGTATGCGGCAATATCGTGGAGGTATTACGGGGCGGCGAGGGCGAGCTGGTCTGCTGCGGCCAGCCAATGGTCAAGCTTACGACCAACACCGTTGATGCCTCTAAGGAAAAACATGTGCCCGTAATTGAAAAAATTGCAGGCGGGTACAAGGTCAAGGTCGGCAGCGTCCCGCACCCGATGGAAGCGAAGCACTGGATTGAATGGATTGAGCTGCTGGTTGCCGACGGCAAGGCGTATCGCCAGTTTCTCAGTCCCGGGCAGGCGCCCGAGGCGATATTTATGGTCGATGCAAGACAGGTCAGCGCCCGCGAGCACTGCAACCTTCACGGCCTTTGGGAAGGGAAGTAACCATGATTGGCAAAAAAGTGCAGGAGGCGATTAACGAACAAATAAATGCCGAGCTTTACTCCGCATATCTGTATTTGTCTATGCAGGCCTGGTTTGAGTCGATGAATCTGCCGGGTTTTGCCAATTGGATGCACGTCCAGACGCTGGAAGAGACCACGCACGCGATGAAGTTCTACGCATTTCTCAACGACCGCAGCGGCAAGGTCGCGTTGAAGGCGGTAGCAAAGCCGCCGGCGGGATGGAAGTCGCCCCTGGATGTGTTTGAAGCGACGTACGAGCACGAGCAGAAAGTAACGGGCCTGATAAACAACCTTGTTGTTCTGGCGATGAAGGAAAAAGACCATGCAACGGCTGCGTTCCTGCAGTGGTTTGTCAACGAGCAGGTCGAGGAAGAGAAGAACGCAGATACCATAGCGGGCAAACTGCGACTGATAAAAGGAAGCGCTGAAGCGATTTATATGCTGGACAAGGAACTGGCGACGCGTGTGTTTACGCCGCCTGCGCCTGCAGCGAAAGGAGCGTGACAATGGGCATTACGTTCAACGCGGATGAGATTCTTCAAATGGCAGAACAAATCGAGCGCAACGGCCAGAAGTTCTACCGCAAGGCCGCAAAGCAGGCCGGGGACGCCGAGACGAAAAAAATGTTCAATCACTTAGCCGACTGGGAGGCGGAGCACGAGGCGATATTCACCGAGATGCGGAAAGAGCTTTCCGCAGGCGAAGCAGAGCCGGTGGTTTTCGACCCTGACGGCGAGGCGGCGATGTATTTGATGGCGATGGCGGACGGCCACGTCTTTAACGTCGGGGCCGACGCATCTGAGAAATTGACCGGCAAGGAGAGCAGGGTGGAAGTGTTCCGGCTGGCGATAGAGATTGAGAAGGACTCGATTGCGTTCTATCTGGGTTTGAAGGAGCTTGTTGGGCCCCAGACCGGCAGGGAGAAGGTCGAGAAAATCATCAAAGAAGAAATGCGGCATCTGGCGATACTCGACCAGCAGCGCAGGGCATAAGCGCTTCTTGCGGGTCGCCCGAAGCAATGGTTCGGAGATGAAAATGCTGGACCTCGAATCGCTGTTTAAGCTCAGTTATGGTATGTGCATTCTCACCTCCCGCAAGGCCGACAAGGTGAACGGCTGTACGGTCAATACTGTCTTTCAAGTCACGCCCGAACCGCCTATGGTTGCCGTGAGCGTCAACAGGAGCTGTTTGACGCACGAGTTTATCAGCGATAGTCGCGTCTTTGCTGTTTCAGTCCTTGCCGAAGATGCGCCGATGCTGCTTATCGGCAAGTTCGGCTTCCGGTCGGGCAGGGACACAGACAAGTTCGAAGGCGTAAATTACAGGATTGGCAGCACCGGCTCGCCGATAGTGATGGAGCATACGGTTGCATTTCTTGAAGTTGAGGTTGTACAACGGCTCGACATCGAGACGCACACCCTGTTCATCGGCAAAGTGGTTGCCTGTGAGATGTTTGATGCGAGCAAATATCCGATGACCTACGCGTATTACAGGGACGTCAAGGGCGGCAAAACGCCGAGGTCTGCTGCCACATATATTGACGTAAACCTGCTCAAGAAGAGGAAGGGTGGTTAATATGAAGAAATACAGATGTATTATGTGCGGATATATCTATGACCCCGAAGTCGGCGACCCTGAGAACGGGGTGGATTCCGGCACGCGATTTGAGGATTTGCCGGACAACTGGGTTTGCCCCGAATGCGGGGCCGGCA
>CAYGVZ010000156.1:0-7005 GCA_964353475.1 uncultured Pirellulales bacterium
CCAGCGAAGCGCTCAAATTCTGTTTTTTTCGGGCAGTTTTCATATTCGGCCTCGTTCGTATCTTATTTATACGTAGTAAAAGTTAGTTATGCCTAACATTGTTGTCTTACCGACCGATTTTGTCAAACATTTCCTGATATTTTTTAACATTGTATGGAAGAAAAACACTTGTTGAGTGAATGGAACGGCGTTAGAATAGCTTCAACGGGGCGTGGCGCAGTTTGGCTAGCGCACTTGCATGGGGTGCAAGGGGTCGCAGGTTCGAGTCCTGTCGCCCCGATTCAGGAAAAAGCGACTGGAATCCATTTTCGGCAGAACTTTGCTGTTCTGCGCGAACCTCTTGCCATTGCGGGCGAATTAGTTATATTAGCAGGTACATTTAGCAGCGCAAGCCGGCAACAAATGAGGAAACCAGAGAGGTTGAGATGGATGACGTAGTGCAGAGAGAGCGGCTGGCATCGGACCGGGCGAGGCAACGCAGATTTGATGCGGTGCGGGGCGGCCAGCGGTTACATCTGGGCATTGACGTCGGCTCGACAAGCAGCGACGTTGTCGTACTCGATGAAGACAGCAGCGGCATCATCTTCTCGGATTACCGCAGGACAAAAGGCAGGCCCACAGAAACACTGCGGGAACAATTGCACACGCTCTTCTCACAGTTGCCGCCCAGCCGAATAACGTCGGCTGCGGCGACCGGTTCGGCGGCACGGCTACTCGCCAAACTCCTTGATATTCCATTTGTCAACGAGGTGCCGGCACAGGCGGCAGCGATAGGTCTATTGTATCCTGAGATTGGTCAGGCGACGATAATCGAGATGGGGGGACAGGACTCGAAGCTTATTTTCGTGTCACGTGAGGACGGCAGAACCGCCCTTCGTGATTTCGCGTTGAATACGGTGTGTGCGGCAGGGACGGGTTCCTTTCTCGACCAGCAGGCGGACCGGCTGGGAATAAAAATTGAAGATGAGTTTGGGCGGCTGGCTCTTGAAAGCAAAAACGTGCCGCGAATGGCGGGCCGATGCTCGGTCTTTGCCAAGAGCGATATGATTCACCTGCAGCAACAGGCAACGCCGGTATGCGATATCTTAGCCGGCCTGTGCCTTGCGCTGGCACGCAACCTCAAGAGCAACCTCGGCTGCGGCAGGGAGTTCATCAAACCCATTGTGTTCACGGGCGGAGTGGCTGCCAACGCCGGGGTGGTCAGGGGGATTGAGGAGGTCTTTGAGCTTGGGGAGGGTGAGTTGATTGTGCCCGCCGAGCATTTCTTCACGGGAGCAATCGGCGCGATACTTGTCGCAAAGAGCCGGTCGGCCCAGTCCGCCTCTGGCGGATTTGACTGCGCGGGCTTTGTCCGGCTGCTTGATGATTATCTACAGCAAAGGGGTACCGTACTGCAAAATGCGCCGCGGCGCGACCGGTTGCCAACGCCCAGTTTGCCGCCGCCGAAAAGCATCGTGTATGAGCACCTGCTGAGCGAGGCAAGAGAGCCGATAGAGGCATACCTGGGTGTGGATGTCGGCTCGGTGAGCACGAATGTTGTTGTTATGGACAGCCAAAAGAGGATTTTGGCAAAGGCGTACCTGATGACCGCGGGTCGGCCCTTAGAGGCCGTAAAGCAGGGTCTGGAAATGGTGCGCCCGGCCGTTGCGGGCAAGGTTAAGATACTCGGCGCGGCTACCACCGGCTCAGGCAGGTATCTAACGGGCGATTTCATCGGCGCCGATATCGTCATAAACGAAATCACCGCACAGGCAACAGGCGCTGCGATAGTGAACCCGACGGTAGATACGATTTTTGAAATTGGCGGGCAGGACAGCAAGTACATATCCCTCAAGAACGGCGTGGTGGTTGATTTTGAGATGAATCACGCCTGCGCCGCAGGCACCGGCTCATTCCTGGAAGAACAGGCGCAACGATTAGGGATAAGCATCAACGAAGAGTTTGCAGCGCTTGCCTTCAAGAGCGACTCGCCTGTAAAATTAGGCGAGCGATGCACGGTGTTTATGGAGTCGGATTTGCTCAGTTACCAGCAGCAGGGCGCACACACCGAAGACCTGGTGGCGGGATTGAGCTACTCAATTGTGGCCAACTATCTTAACCGCGTTGTGGGCAGGCGCAAGATCGGCGACAATATATGCTTCCAGGGGGGAACCGCCTACAACAAGGCGGTGTGGGCGGCGTTTGAGAAGGTGACAGGCAAGCCCATTATGGTGCCGGACCATCACGAGGTGACAGGTGCACTTGGAGCAGCAGCCATCGCCGCCGAGTATATGGCCAAAGTCGCCGCCGAGAAAGGCCGCAGGCCGCAGAGCACGTTCAGGGGCTTTGAGAATCTCATAAATATCAACTACAGTGTTGAATCGTTTGCGTGCGAACATTGCCCCAATCATTGCGAGATAAAGAAAGTTCTGATAGCCGGTGCGGAGCCGCTGTACTACGGTTCTCGCTGCGACAGATACAACGTGAGTAAGCGTGCGCAGAAAAAGGCGAGATTCGATGCCTTCGAATTTCGCACCCGCAAATTGTTTGAGTGCGCGGGGTTGGCCGGGGGACATAAACAGACGGGCGGCTTGAAGGTCGGAATACCGATGTCGCTGATTTCGTGGCAATTGCTGCCGCTTTTCGCGCGATTCTTTGAAGAGCTTGGGTTCGATGTAGTTCTGTCCGGCAAGACCGACAAACAGATAATTCGGTTAGGCGTAGAGCTTGTAACGGCACAGCCGTGCTTCCCCGTCAAAGTGGCGTACGGGCATATCGCCGAACTGATAGACAAGAAGGTTGACTACATCTTCCTGCCCAGCGTCGTCTCGATGGTGCCGAACTTCGAGGAAAACACGAGCAACCAGTTGTGCCCATACGTGCAGTCGCTGCCATATCAGGCGGCAAGCGCATTCGGGGAAAAACGCGGCAATACGAGGTTGCTGACGGCGGTGCTGCGATTAGGAGACGGGACAAAGCTTTTCCATAAATCATTTGTTGAACTCGGCAAGAAGCTGGGTATCAGCAAGGGCCTTGTGCTACGGGCACTGGACCGGGCCTTTGCCGCACAGACGGATTATGAAACTGCAATAAAACAAGAGGGGCGCCGGATTCTTGACTCACTTGGCCGAGAAGAGAAGCTGTTTGTCCTAGTGAGTCGCCCGTATAACGGGGGCGATGAGGGCGTGAATCTGCAACTGCCGAGAAAACTGGCGGCGCTCGGGGTCGAGACAATACCGCTTGATATGCTTGATATGAGCGATGCACGGCTGAGCGACCCTGCGATTCATAAAGCAGTGTACTGGTCATACGGGCAAAAGATTCTTCGCGCTGCTGAGGTTATCAGGGATGACCCGCGTCTATATGCGGTATATCTGTCGAACTTCAGTTGCGGGCCTGATTCGTTCCTGATGACGTTCTTCAAGGATTTGATGAGCGAGAAGCCCTGCCTGCAATTAGAGATAGACGAGCACTCGGCTGACGCCGGCGTGATGACGCGGCTTGAGGCGTTCATGGAGAGTTTGAAAAACTACCAGGGTGGCGCTGTGCGCCCCCCTGCCGTTAGCACAGGCACGCTCAAACCGGATATCAGGAATTGCAAATTGTACGTCCCCTATATGGGGGATGCATCCTACGGCCTGGCGGCGTGTCTGCGGGCGTACGGCCAACAGGCCGAGGTGATGCCGATATCAGATGAGGCGGCGCTGCTGCGCGGCCGGGCGTTCACTACGGGCAAGGAATGTCTGCCCTGCACAATTACCGCAGGCGAGATGCTCACTGTAATCAACAGCCCCGGCGTTGAGGCCGACAAGACGGCGTTTTTTATGCCAAGCGGCTCCGGCCCGTGCAGGTTCGGGATGTACAACTGTATGCACCGGCTCATCCTGCGGTACGCCAAAGCAGCCGGCGCAGAAGTCATCGCTCCAAATCAGGACAGCAGTTTCTACGAGCAGTTCGCAGGCAGTTTCAACAGCTCAGCGATGGGCAAGTTTATGAAAGACATCTGGACCTCCGCTGTGGGTCTGGACCTGCTGCACAAGGTCATATTGCGGGTTCGGCCGTTTGCAGCCGACCGCAATGAAGCCCAGAGGGTTCACCAGCAGTCAATCAGCCAATGGGTGAAAGCGATTGAGCAACGCGCGACGTTGCGCCAGTTGAAACAGCTTTGCGGTGAAATGGCTGAGCGGCTCGCCGCGGTTGAGACCGACGGAAGCAGGCGAAAGCCGAGGGTGGGGATAGTAGGCGAGATTTACGTGCGGAGTCATCCGTTTGCGAATATGAATATAATCGCCCGATTGGAGCAACTCGGCGCGGCTTGCGACCTTGCGTCGCTTGCGGAGTGGATTTATTATACCAATTTTACCCGCGCGAGAATGGCCTGGCGGCAACGACATATCGGCAACTTCGTAACCAACGTTGTCCAGGACTATCTGCAGCACAAGATTGAGAAGATACTGGCGGAACCGTTTGAACGTCATTTTGGCCCGCTTGCCGAGCATCCGATAGAAGAGGCGATAACCCTTGCCCGGCCATACATCGACAGCTCTTTTGAAGGCGAGGCCGTCCTGAGCGTAGGCAAAACCATAGAGTACCACAAACAGGGGTTCGGGGGAGTTTTGAATGTTATGCCGTTCACCTGTATGCCATCGACTATAGTGAGCACCCAGACCCGCCGACTCAGCGCCGATTGCGACGATATGCCGATATTGAATTTGAGCTTTGACGGTCAGGAGGATGCAACGCTTACCACTCGCCTTGAGGCGTTTGTGGAACAGGTCGCCTCTCGCACAGCCCCCGCCCCCGCGCTGTCAGAACTCGCCGCCGGGTAGCCGCGCGGCCGCAGAGAACCTGCATTTTACGGCAATCTAATCAAGCGGGCAAATCCAGATATTGCGATAGGCAACGGGGCCGTGGTCGCCCTGCAGCCGCAACGGGCCTTTGGGGACATCGTTTGGGAACATTGGCCCGCGAGTCGGCCCGCTAAGTTCGACATTCTCGTGAATCACCACACCGTTATAAGTGACCTTCTCAATACGGGCATTGGCTGTTTTCTTTCCGTTGTTGTCGAAGCGCGCAGCGCGGAAGATCATGTCGAACGTCTGCCACTGCCCGGGGGGACGTGCTGCATTAACGCGAGGCGAATAGCCCTCGTAGCCCTTGGGCGATCTATTCTCGTCCCATCGCTCATATATGCCGCCGCACTCGATGCCGGGATAAGGCGGATTGGTCATACGCCAGGTGTCGTAAACCTGAATCTCATATTGTCCTTGGAGGTAAACTCCTGAGTTTGACCCCTGCGAAATCATAAATTCGACGTGAACATGGGCATCACCGAATTGCTGTTTTGTGTAGAGGTCTTTCGCCTTGCCTACCGGGCCGTTCAGCAAAATGCCGCTGCCCGGCTTGCTTGCCAGCAGTTTCTGGTCCTGCTTGTTAATCATCGCATCGCCGACGACCTGCCAGCCAGCGGTGTCACGCCAGGGGCTAAAATCCTTTCCTGTCAGACAAATTTTCCGGCCTGATAACGGGCAAGTACCATTGCACGACAGCAGTGTGCAAGACATCAGTACCAGCACACTCACGAACACTTTGCATTTACAAGTCAAATAACACATCGTTTTCTCCATATCTAATGCGGCTCACACCGAAAGCGGGAATACCTTCCGCAGGTATTCCGCGTCGTATCGCAAGCTCTCTTCCAGCCCCAACGGCGTCTTGGTGCCTTCCATTACAAACCAGCCGCGATAGGCAATATCGTCCATTGCCTTTCGCACGGCCGGAAAGTCAATCGAACCTTTGCCGTAAAGGTCAACGTGGTCCTTGGCGTGAAACTCGACTATTTTGTCACCCAGTGTACGAATTTCCTTCAAGATGTCGTAGCCCTTGTCGGTCGCGTTAGCGACATCGTAATAGACCCTGACAGCAGGCGAGCCGATACGCTCGATGACTTCCAGGTATTGCTCGGCGCTCAGGTATGACTCGAGTGCCAGCCGGACGCCCGCTTCCTGCGCCTTCGGCGCAATCCTCTTAATCTTCTCGACAACGACGTCTTGTCCTTTCTGGTCTCCCAGAAGCTCTCCCTTCCCGAAAAAGGCAACGAGTACGACGTTTACGCCCATTACCTTACAGACATCGATGCTCTCTGCGACCCACTGCTCAGCGCGAGGGTCATCTCCCTTGAGTGGAACCTCGTTGAGTTCGCCGATGGCAATAGAGGAGATTTGCATCTGATTTTCCTTAGCGGCGATGAGGAACTTCTCGCGTACCTGTGGATTCTGGAGAAACACCGGTTTATTAAGCGTATTCAAACTTAACTGAACGCCGTCTATGCCGATGCGTTTGGCGACGGCGAATGCTTCGGGATTGGCCTGCTTGCCCAGGGTCCAGTCGCACGCGCCAATCTTGAAGCCGTTCTTTGCGGCTTGTGTATCGGCCTGCCCCACCGACCTGCCCGCCAGCGCAACAGTCGCAAGAAGACCGGCTGATTGCGCCATCATTTGACGGCGAGTCATTTCACTTTTCTTCATTTGACTATCTCCTGATTGCGCTAATCTTTCAGTCCCGTGAGGTCTGCTTCCAGTTTCTGATTACTCTTGAGCAGTTCGTCCCACGTGACGGTACGGCCTTCGTAAGCGGCGGTTCTGCCGAGAATCGTTACAAGGGTGCTGCGAACGCTCGGTTCCACCGTTGAGTTGTCGCAATTGCCGCCGGTGACGCCGGCGTGAAAAGCCGCGATATTGTTAACGGCCCCCTGTTTGTAGATATCTGCGGTGTTGCCGCCGCGGTAGAAGTTCTCTCCGCGAATCAGGACATTCCCGCCGTACTCGGTCTCAAGCACGCCCTTAGAGCCGAACACTCGATTCCTGATGCCTTCGCTTGTGCCATAACCCTCAAACTGCCGTGAGCTGAAGGTTATCCCCACCTTGTTCGGATATTCATAGAGCAGGGCAAAATAGTCGTATATGTCTCCGATGCTGGTGCGAACTTTCCTGCCGCCGGTGCCGGTTGCCTGAATCGGCTCGGCGT